>JBGTCJ010000597.1:0-4182 GCA_041748895.1 Pirellulaceae bacterium | reverse complement strand
CCCGAACGCGGCGACCCTGCGCCCGACGGGCGTAATCGCCAATCCCTCAAGTCCTCCGTTGGGTTGCCGTCCGAATGGATTGAGAGCGGCTTCCTGATCGGGATCGACCGACGGATGAAGCACTGAGAACGACGGCGGAACCTCAAGGGCCCGGCGACGGCGACCGTCAAAACCAAACGCATCCACTCTCGGTCCATACTCTTCACTGATGATGATCGTTTGCGGATCAAGAATCCGAATGCCTTCGGGATCGTATCGCCGCGAAGAGTTCGCATCCCCCTTCATGAATTCACGCGAATGACCCACTAGTGGTTGGCCCGACTCGTCGGTGAGCATGACGGTCTTGAGGAGATCGAATGTCATGGACGGTCTGACACCATCGCTGAGTCCGATTTCCGCGACGTGGAAACGGCAGTGATACGAATTGGCGCCATCCCCCGGTCCTCGATCGGGTAGCAACAAATATCGATTGCCTTCAAGCTGCTCGATTGCAGAAATGCCCCCAAAAAGGTCGTGTGGCGCGCCCTGCTCGAGAAAATCACTTAGCCCCGAATGATCCCTTGCGTCCCCAGCGATCTCGGCCACGCCAAGCAGCTCGATACCCGCTTGACTCGCCTGCCCTGCCTGACTCGCGGCGGCCTGGCCAATCGCCGGTTGTTCGCCGAGAACGCTTTGAAACGCAAGCGACCCGGTAACCAAAACAGCCGAGCCGAACAGAAAACTTAAACAGGTCGTCGTGCGAGACAACGGAAACGTCATTGCGGAGATATCCATCAATCCATGCGTGTAAGGGGAAAACCATTTTGAAGCGGAGGACAGCGATCAATCTTCTTGGATCACTTCCCGCTGATCCTTCGTGAGCAGCGCCACCAGAGTCAATCCATTCATTTGGGCGTTCATGAACTTGACTGACCCGTCGCAGCGCAGTGCATGAGCACCTCCGACGTGGAACGAGTAAATCTCACCGTCGTTTGAGCAATTGATCATGCAATTGCCAAAGATTGTTGGGGTGTTGGGTGCCGCGCCTGGCGTGCTGTTGGGAACCCCCTGCGCGTTGGAGCCATCGATGCTAAAGCTGTCTTGAAGGTCAGCCCATCCATAACCTTCCTCAACGAAGGGACTGTTGTGGTGGGGCCTTCCAGGATTTCGCGGATTCTGACCGATTCGACCGCTAATCCAAAGCTCAGGCCGGCCCGCATCCTCGACGATACAGACCGTGTTGGAAAGTCCGTCAAGAATCTCAGCGAATTTAATGCCCATAAGTGGGCGCTTCGGAAACAGTGCGCCAGGAAGCTGCCGTTGGATCGTTCCCGGCATTTCCCCGCCATTGCATACCCAAGCGGCCCGACGAATGTTGTTGACCGCCCCATAGTCCGAAGGCCCAAACGAAACCGATTGACCAAACCACATGGAGGGACTTCGGGCTTGGGTGATCGCTTGAGAAACCGCCGGACGATTCTGGGGTGCCGAGGGGCATGTGAACGTCGGCACGACTTGGGTTGTCGCAGGATAATTCCGTTCGTCGAACCAGTTCATGCTTCGATTGTACTGCTCGTAAAGCGCGGTTTGCTCAATGTAAGGAAGGATCATCGATTGCCAACCGGCATGATGGCGTACCATTCCTCGAGCTTGTTCAGGAAACGTCGGATTAAACTCAATTCGACTCGGCGGGAGATATCGGAACGAACTCTCGTAGTTGTGAAGCGCCAAACCAATCTGCTTGAGATTGTTGCCGCACTGCATTCGCCGAGCCGCCTCGCGCGCCGCTTGTACCGCCGGCAGCAACAATCCGACCATCACTCCGATAATCGCAATCACAACCAACAATTCCACCAGCGTAAACCCACGCTGCCGATCGCTCGCCGTGGAACACATCGTAGCAATCTTCCTGTTCTTCATCTCTTCACTCATCTGCATGTCTTAAAACTCTCGCGAGCTAAGTCACCGTGACTCACCCACGACCATATGGTCACAAAATCCCTTGGGGGGCCGACGCGTGTTACGTCGTCACAGTGGCCTGCTGTTCGCAGAATTCCCCAACGAAGCCGGACTAGTAAGATTGGAAATCAATCTCGAATTCATCGCCCGCCGTTATCGGGCCGAATTATGAAGAACGGTGGATTCGGCGAACAGGATCAAATCGGTTAAGATGCGATGAAGATCCCGTGACTAAATGCGAAAGGGATCGGGACCCGATTCGCGCCGAACGTAGCTTCCTGATTGCGACGTCCGTTCGCGACGCAGCAAAATGTGGCTGCCAGTAGATGGTATCTTCAGGCCGTCACGATTTCTTCTGATCGCAGGAACGACCACAGGAAGCCGCTCAAGATGTTGTTGCAAAAGCTTATCCACCCGCAGATTTCAGCAATTCTCGCAGCCGCTGGGCATCACAGCACCGTCCTAATTGCCGATGGCAACTACCCGGCAGCCAACAAGCGCGGTCCCCGAGCGGAATTGGTCAGTTTGAACCTGATGCCCGGTGTGCCGACCTGCAATCAGGTTCTCGAAGCGGTGCTCTCAGCGGTGGCCATCGAAAAAGCCGAGACCATGCAACCCGAAACTTCCGGCCCCTACGCAATCGATGGAGACCCTCCGGTCTGGGCCGATTACCGTGCCACGATGCAAACGGCGGGGGTGGCCATTGAGTTGACCGCGATCGAAAAATGGGCATTTTACGGGGCCGTGGAGACCAGTGATCATGTGCTCACCATCCAAACGGGTGACCAGCATCGATATGCCAACCTCTTGTTAACCCTCGGCGTCCGTATGGATTGAGCCGTAGGTCATAGCAAACTCGCCACGCCACTCTGCCACTGTCGGCAAAGCGGGAACCGTGCGTCGTCGACCGCGTCGACCGATAGGCTCGCGAGAAATCCGTCGCAGCTCGCAAACTTTCGGTTCAACACTCTAGGACATCGGGCTCGACGCCCACAGTACGCTCGTTGGCCCGGTTGCCGAACATCCAGTGGAAAGGACAACCGCCCGCTTTTGCCAGCGGGGAAGAGTCGCGCACTTCGCCCCGCACCGGGCGGATACGGATCGGAAGGATCATCGGTGTTCGGCTTCGGTATTCACGGTACTCGGCGCCGTGATGTTTCAGAAGGTCGCGTTCTTCCATGCCCACTCCGAAGAAGATGTAGGCCGTCGTCATCACAGCGAAGAAGAGGTGCCCAACGGACATGGCCGGGGTGCTCCAGAAAGCGATTAAAAAACCGGCCATCAACGGATGCCGAACCAGCTTGTAAAGTGATCGCTCGATAAACGGGTGTTGCGTGTAGGCCTTCTGACGGGCATGGAGCACAGTCTGCCGAACACCGAATAGATCAAAGTGATCGATCAAGAAGGAGCTGTAAAAAACGATTCCCCAGCCCGCTAGCTGAATGCCCGTCAGCATCGCCGCAGGCAAGGGCGCCTCAATCTGCCAAACCCATTGGCGATCCGGTCGCCACTGCCAAAACAACAGCAACAGGATGGCGCTGGCCAGAATCACAAACGTGCTCCGCTCGATCGCTGACGGAATCCACCGAGTCCACCAGCGCTTGAATGCCGGTCTTGCCATCACGGTGTGCTGCACCACGAACAAACTAAGCAGCACGCCGTTGACCAACATCATTTCGCCTCGGCTCACCGTTTCCCCGTCATTGATCGTTTTGGGTACGCCAAAGTCGCCCACGAAACCGATGGCGTAGAGGATCGTGAAAAGGAACAGCACGTACCCCAAGATTCCGTACAATAGGATCAGTAAACGACTCATCTTTTTGTCTCCCTGTGTGAAAACCTGTGCTCGTTGGTGCGGCAAGGTTACACCGGGCAAGCGGATTGGCCAGTTGACTCGGGGTCCTGGATTCCTTGACTTCGAGTCAACCCCAGTGACGTGCGACGACGGGTCCAAACGAACGACGGAATTTGACCGATGGCCAAATCGAATCGAGACCGAATCATCAACGTTGCGGGAGATCTGTTTTACCGAGACGGCTTTCATGCCGTCGGCATTGATCGCATCCTCCGCGAAGTCGGTGTCACGAAAACCACGTTCTACAATCACTTCGAAAGCAAGGAGCAGTTGATTCTCGAGGTCCTCACCGATCGAGATCGTTGGTGGCGGGAGACATTCCCACAGATGCTGCTGACTCACGGCGGCGATGAACCGCGTTCGCAGCTACTCGCCGTCTTCGACGTGCT
>JBGTCJ010000596.1:0-3458 GCA_041748895.1 Pirellulaceae bacterium | reverse complement strand
TCACCATGTGAGGTTTCTCGAAGGTGGGATCGGTTCGGCTAGGAGACTCTACGCAGCAGCGCTTCAACCCGGCGATCGACCATGGCGATTCCGCCGGGAAAAACTCGCCTTTCGTCTGCTACCCAGATCACCCAGTTTGTCAGGGCGATGAACCAACTGGACCTTTCAATAGCGCCGGCGAGCTCTAGCTCGCAAGCCGAAAAAGGACGGTGTTGCCGATATCCCGTGACGGCCGCCGCCCAGAGCCGGTTTGGATCGATCGACGAGCCGACGAATCCGCTAACCCAGCGAGCCATATCCGTTGAGACAGTGTCGCGAGAAACGGCGTCAAAATCAACCATGCCCGTGACCACCCCCGCACAAAACAGGATGTGTTCGCGGTGAATGTCTCGCAGCACGGGTTGAACGGCCAGCGGGACTTTCGCCCACGTCCGCAGTTCTTCGGCCAGAGTCCCCGTTCGTTTTGCACCTTTTTCACGAAGCCAGTCCGCCGCTCGGGCTAGCGTTGGACTGGCGTTCACCGCATGGCGGATCGCCCTTTGCAGCCTACCATCGGCCCCGAGCGAATCCAAATGCGCGATACGCCTTTGGATCGCGGGTGCGGGGGATTGGGTGCCGCATTCGAATCGCCCACATCGCTGAGTAACACGGTGAAAGTGCGCGATCGCTTCGGCGCCGCGGGTGATTGCCGCGAGCATTTGGTCCTCGCTTGCCGACTCACAAATGGGGTCGCCAGGCATCCAGCGGGTCAGTTCGAGGTGATGGGTGCCAATCGACACGCGCGACCGCCCTTGCGGGTCGCAAACCAGCGGGGGGATAAACTCGAGCTCGTTGGCGGCGGCGGCGATGACCTGGTGTATCCAATCGATCCGCTCACTTTGGGTCGCATCCGGCCAGCGTTTTAGCGCCAGAGCGCGCTCACCGATCGTGCATTGCCACACGGATGCGCCGCTGAGCCCCGATGACCAGCGCCGCACGACTGCGCCGTAGCCATCGAGGCCAAATCGGCACAAAGCCTCCCGAGCGAAGTGTTCGTCACCTGCCAAGGTCATCTCAGCCCAGTCCGGTGCTTCGGGGCGTGGTTCGTTGTCCGCGGGGTTGATTGTGGGGGGCGCTTCTAGCCGCCGGCGGTTTGGAAAGCATCGATCATCGCTCGGCAAAGGGGAGTGTGATTGCACCAGCCGCGGATCGTGCGGAGGTCCAAGCCCGCGGCATCGTCGATTTCGATCGACAACCAAATGACATCAGCGGGCAAGCAACGCAAAAGACGCTCGGGCCATTCGATCAGTGTGAGAGCGTCCTCTTCGAGCAGTTCCTCACCACCCAGTTCGATGAACTCGTCCTCGTCCGCCAATCGGTAAGCGTCGACGTGGTTGATTCGTCGCTCGCCATTGTAGTGCTGAACGATCGTGAACGTTGGGCTGGTAACCTCCGCGATATCGATCGCGGCGGCCGATGCAATCGCCTGCACCAAACGCGTCTTTCCGGCACCGAGTGTCCCTTGGAGCGCGACGATCGCACGCTGGGGTAACCGCTCGTGCATGGCACGCGCCAAGCATTCCAGTTTGGCTAAATCGACTCGAAGCAACGGTCCGAACGCTGACGCATCGGGTGGCGCGAAATTCATCATGGCCGAACCAGAATGGTAAGCAGAACAGGGATGAAGCTCAGCACGTTCATCACGTTTTCGGCTTCGCTTCTTGAGCCCGTTTCTCGCCATGAATAAAGCCGCTCGGCGAAAGTCGCCTCAGCCCTGTATCGCTCTGGCTCCAAAGCCCGGTTCGCCCGACAAAGGTGCCAATCGGGACGAGCTCTGGAAACGAATCCAGTTTGGAGAGGTCTTCGTTGGCGATCGCAAGGATGAGCTCAAAATCCTCTCCATCGCCCAACGCGTGCTCGATCGGTGTCCGCCCGCTCTGGATTCCTCGTTGAATCGCGTCTTCGTGGACGGGAATGCGTGCGATGTCGAGTTCGGCCCCGATCCCGCTGGCCGCACAGAGTCGATCGAGGTCGAGCGACAGTCCATCGCTGATGTCAATGGCTGCGTGAATCTTGATCGTCTCACGCAGGGCCAGCGCCTCGCGAACGCGAGGTTGGGGCCTGAGGTGCCTTCCCATCAAGCTGCCACCGACGGGGCCGGTGACGACGACGGCATCTCCTTCACGGGCACCGCTACGAAGCCAAGCCGTGCCAGTGGGGACCGTCCCCAGCAGGGTGATCGAGATTGCCAGTGGCCCGTCATAGACCGATAGATCGCCGCCCGAAATCGAGACACCGAATTCCATCGCGGCTTGAAGGATCCCCTCGTAGACACCCGCAGCGAGGCGGGTTGCGTGCTCAGAGGGTAGCGAGAGCGTGACGATAGCCGAGATCGGCGTGGCGCCCATCGCCGCAATGTCGCTGAGGTTAACGGCCATCGCTTTCCAGCCGATATCGATCAGCGCGTGCGAAGTTCCAATGAAATCGACACCGTCGATGATCGCATCGGACGTCGCAACCAACTGCGTTCCCACCGGGATGTCGATCACTGCCGCGTCGTCGCCGATTCCAACGGCAACGCTCGGCAACGAACGGGTACGGCCGCGAAGCCAGGCCAAAAAACTCTGTTCCATTGCAGCCACGCACAGTCGTTGAGTCGGATGGGAAGCCTGCCATAGAATGATGACACGTTTCGTGCTCATCACAACTCCCATCCTACCTGGTTCAAGGTTTCCGCTCATGTCGACGACGCTGCAGCCAACTCGTCAATCGGTCAAGGTCCATCACACCGAATGTTTCATCGACGGGCGTTGGCAGCCGGCCGCCAGCGGGAAGACCTTCGCGACGATCAACCCCGCGACCGAAGAGGAGATCGCGCAGGTTGCCGAGGGGGATGCCGAAGACATCGATCGAGCTGCCAAGGCGGCCCGCCGAGCCTTCGACAGCGGGCCCTGGTCGAGGATGGATGCGAGGGACCGAGGGCGATTGATTTACCAACTAGCCGACGCGATTGAGGAGCGCGCTGATGAATTGGCCGCGCTCGAAACGCTCGACAATGGCAAACCGATCAGCGAGAGTCGCGGCGGCGATCTCCCCCTGGTGATCGATTGTCTCCGCTACTACGCCGGTTTCGCCGACAAGATCCAGGGGAGCACGATCCCGATCCGCGGTCGATACTTTTGCTACACGCGTCGCGAACCCGTCGGGGTCGCGGGCCAAATCATCCCTTGGAACTTTCCGATGCTGATGACAGCTTGGAAGTGGGGACCGGCGCTGGCCGCCGGTTGCACGATCGTGATGAAGCCGGCCGAGCAGACACCCCTCACGTGCCTGGCCATGGCGGCAATCGCGAAGGACGTGGGCTTCCCCGATGGCGTGATCAATGTGGTACCCGGATTCGGGCCGACCGCGGGTGCGGCCGTCGTCAAGCACCCAATGATCGACAAGGTTGCGTTTACCGGCGAGCACACAACAGCGCA
>JBGTCJ010000595.1:0-2751 GCA_041748895.1 Pirellulaceae bacterium | reverse complement strand
TGGTTGAGCACATGGAGGATTGTGATCGGATGGGGATCGAAGTCGTCAGTCCGTGCGTCAACCAAAGCAACAACGACTTTGCGGTCAAGGAAGGAAAAATCATCTTCGCGCTCTCCGCGATTAAGGGATGTGGGGGATCGGCGGCCGACGCGATCGTCGCGGCGCGAAACGCGGGAGGCCCCTTCGCGGATATTTACGAGTTCTGCGAGCGCGTCGATATCCAGTCCTGCAACCGAGCAGCGATCGAAACGCTGATCAAAGCCGGGGCGATGGACTGTTTTGGGGCAACTCGCGCGCAAGTGACCGCCGCGGTCGAAAAGGCGCTCCAGGCCGGCGCCGCCGCCATGGCTGATCGAAAGAGTGGCCAAGCCAGCTTGTTCGGGTTCGACGATGAGCCGGAAACGGTAACCGGACCCGCGAAAGTCGTCCTTCCCGATGTGCCACCTTGGCCTGAAAAACAGCAGTTGCTCTACGAAAAGGAGGTCTTGGGCTTCTATCTGGCCAGCCATCCGATGGCCGAGCACGAGCCGAAACTCGCAGCCTTTCGAACCCACAACACCGATCAGTTGGCCGAAGTAAAGGATCGCGCTGAGGTGCTCGTGGGTGGCATGATCGGATCGATCAAGTTCGCGCACACCAAAAACCCCAAGCCGGGAACGCCATCCAAATACGCAAACTTTGACCTCGAGGATATGCAGGGCGTCGTCCGTTGTATCCTCTGGCCACGCCAGTTCGCCGAGCAGGGCGATGCGGTCGTCCCCGACTCAGTCGTTTTGGCTCGAGGTGTCTGCGATCGCCGTGGTGGCGGCGACGAAGTCAATCTGGTGATCAATGAGTTGATCCCTCTTGAACAGCTCGACGGCAAATTCACCCATGGGATTCGAATCGCGCTGACTCAGTCGGATCATGACGTGGAGACGATCACAAGGCTGCGGGAGATCCTTCGCGGTTATCCTGGCCATCAAGAGGTGCTTCTGACGCTTCGCCTGGATGAGGGGGAAATCGTCCATCTCAAGAGCAATAAGTACAAGGTGGCCGTGAACCCGGAGATGAGATCCCGATTGGAAGACTTGCTCGGACCCGGCAGCTATCGATTGCAAATGTCCAAACCGCAGGTCTCCGCCGGTGGAAGTCGCCGCCGCGAATGAGTTGCTAAGGCATGGCGAACCAAGCATAAATCGCGATTACGATCGCGACCAACGTGGTACCCACCGGCACCGCCGCCGCCCATCGCTCCATCGAAACCGCCGCATTCGACTGGTCCGACACTTCCATCGCCGCCTGGTCACGCGGCGCCACGACGCCGGCGATCAACATACCGACAGCCAAGATCGCAAACACAAGTCCGATGAAGTGGAAGTCATGCATTTGCGCGAGCGGCCCTGCGAATTGCGGTGCGAAGTAGACCACCGCGATCGTCGACACGCCCGCCACGAGAGCGAGGTTCGCGGCCCACGCGGGCACGCGTCGTGTGAACATCCCCACCAGGACGACCGCGAAAATGGGAGCCGCGTACAACCCATTCATCTTCTGCAGGTACCCGAAAATGCTGTCCTTCCCGATCAGCATCGGCGCGATCAGCATCGCAGCGATCGCTACCGTCGTCCCAAAAATCCGACCGACTCGCACGACATGGGCATCGTCGGTCTGCGGACTGACAAAGCGGCGATAAATGTCAAGGCTGACCAAGGTCACGACGGCGTTGAGCACCGAGTTGAACGAACTCAGTATTGCGCCGACGATCACGGCAGCGAAAAATCCCGTTAACGCCGTGGGAAGCACCGCGCTAACGAGCGTTCCGTACGCCTGGCTCTTCTTGGCGGCGAATAATTTTTTTGCTTTCCATTCCTCTTCATTCAGCGTCGCCAATTCAACCTGACGATTCGCCTCGGACATGCCCGCGAACTGTTCGTCCACCTGGACCTGCAAGTCCTGAACTTTGAGGTCGCTGAATAACTTTCCTTGGCTATCGAGGTGATAGGCGATGATCCCTGGCAGCACGAGGATGATCGGCGCAAGAATCTTGAAGCAGGCCGCCAAGAGAACTCCCTTCTGTCCCTCGGCGAGCGACTTCGCGGCAAACGTTCGCTGAATGATTTGCTGGTTCGTGGTCCAGTAAAACATGTTCAGTAGCAGGACACCCGTGGCGAGCGTTGGCCAGGGTACCGACGTTCCACTGCCGCCCAACGAACGAAACTTTTCTGGATGGGTTTCGCGAAGTTCGACCACGCCTTCCACCATACTTCCATCGCCCACGACGCGGAGTGCCAAAAACGCGATCAAAACACCACCGACGAGTAGTCCGACACCGTTGAGCGTGTCCGAAACGGCAACGGTTCTCAACCCGCCAAAAATAGCGTAGATCGATCCCAGTATCCCGATCAACCAAACGACGATCCAAAGCAAGGTTCGGCCGTCCAGTCCCGTGAGCGTCTGCAGGTCGAGAATACCGATCACCCCGGTCGCACCGGTGAACAGAATGATCGGAAGGAGGATCACCGTGTAAGCGGCAACAAAAATGGAATTGGTCAGGACCCGTGTCGTGTCGTTGAACCGTCCGGCTAGGAACTCCGGGATCGTCGTGATTCCCTTGGCGAGATAACGAGGAAGGAAAAAGAGCGCCAGCGCCACCAACGAAATGCCCGCAATGACCTCCCACGCCATCACGCAAATCCCGTCGCTGAATGCGTCACCATTGAGGCCCACCAACTGCTCAGTCGATAGATTGGTCAGTAGCAAGGACCCTGCGAC
>JBGTCJ010000594.1:0-3360 GCA_041748895.1 Pirellulaceae bacterium | reverse complement strand
ACATCTTTATGCGCAACCTGCACTTGCAGGGTATTCAGCGCGACGCCGCATACAGAAAATAGGCGAAACTCGTGAAGAACCTGAACGTCACAAGCGCGTGGGTGATCCTGCTCGTTGTAGTCGCCATTACCGGCGTGCTGGGCTGGCAGATACGGCATTTCGAAATTGATGCCTCCGCGGATACCCTCCTGACCCACGGCAACGAGAAATACATCCAGAGCAAGCTCGTCTCGGAAGAATTCTCGCCCGAAGAGTTTCTCTTTGTCGCCTACCAGCCGAAAGACCGGCCTTTGCTGTCCGCGGAGACCTTCGAGGACTTACGGTCGCTCAGCGATGAGATCGAACAGCTCGAACGCGTCGAGTCGGTCCGCTCCATCCTCAATGTTCCACTGCCCACTCTGGCCGGTGAGGGAAGCATGGGCAACATGGATCCCGCGGCACTGACGATCGAGCGTGCCGGCTTCTCCATCGATGCCATTGCCTCGGCGTTACGGGGCCACCCGATCTACGAAGATCTGCTGGTCGATAGCGAACTCACGGTCACGGCACTGCAAGTCCTGTTCCGACCAAACAGTGAACTCGCGGCGCTGCAAAGCAGAATAACAGCGCTCGAAGCAGCGTCCCTGGAAAGCACCCCGGGCGAAGACGCAGAGGACGAACTCGAGCAACTGCGTCTCGACGCGGCTCCATTGCAAAAGGAGTTGACCGACGTTCGCAATGGTGAGGTCGAAGCGATCCGCAATATCGTTGCAGAGTATGAAGACACTGCCGATATCTACCTTGGCGGGGTTCACGTGCTGGGGTATCAACTGGTGGAGATCGTCCGCAACGACCTGGTCGTCTTCGGTGCAGCGATCGCTTGCCTTATCGCCATTCTGTTGCTCGTTTTGTTTCGCGAGATTCGCTGGATCCTGGTTGCCTTCGCGTGCTGTTTGACGAGCATCGTGTGCACGATCGGCCTGTTTGGGCTGCTAGGGTTCAAAGCTACGGTTATTTCTGCCAATTTCATTGCGCTGCAACTAATACTGACTTTGGCCCTTGTCGTACACCTGATTGTCCAGTACCGGGAATATGCGCGCGTTAATACCGACTGGCAGCAACCGCAGCTTATCCGCGAAACGATGCGCACCAAGATTCCGCCCAGCCTGTATACGGCGGTGACGACCGCTATCGGTTTCGGATCCCTGCTCGCAAGCGGGCTGCAACCGGTGATCAGCTTCGGCTGGATGATGATGATTGCTATGGCTGTGTCTCTGGGCATCACGCTGCTGCTGTTCCCGGCGCTGTTGACCATTCTGAATCGGCGTACCGAGGTCGATGAAACCGGCATAGTCCGTCGCTTGCTGGGCGGGTTCGCGGAGCTGTCTGTTTCACGGCCGGCCCTGGTCGGCATCTCCACATCGATCCTGTTCCTGGTGTGCGTCGCCGGGTTTCTGCGGCTCGACGTCGAAAACAGCTTCATCAACTATTTTGCCGAATCCACCGATGCACATCGTGAATTGACCTTCATTGACGAGCATATGGGCGGATCGACGCCTCTCGACATCGTTTACACGACACCGCCTGCTGCAGGGGAACTCCTGATGGAGGCGGAAACTTTCACGACGATGCAGAAAATACAGGCGTTACTCGAACAACATGAAGCCGTCGGCAAGATTCTTTCCCTGGTCAATTACACGGAGCTGGCGCGAGAAGTGAACGACGGGATGCCACTGACTGAATACGAGATAACAGCAGCGTACCGCTTGATGGACGACGATCTGCGTGACTCGTTGCTGGGGTCCTATTTCTCACCTGAATCGCGCGACGTGCGCATCAGTTTGCGAATTCAGGACACGACGCCGGACCTTGATCGCGGCGAACTGCTACAGGCCCTGCGCAGCGATGTCGAAGCGGTCCTTGGCGAGGATGCAGATTACAGGATGACGAACCTGTTCGTGCTTTACCAGGACATTCTGGAGCGGCTGTACCGTTCGCAGATAGTGACACTTGGCATTGTTTTCGTCGCCGTATTTGTCGCTTTTCTTGTTATTTTCCGTTCGTTGCGCATCGCGACTATTGCAACTGTCCCGAACGTCCTGGTCACGGCAACGGTATTTGGCATTATGGGCTGGTTTGGCATTGCACTCGATCTCATGACGATTACGATCGCCGCCGTCGCTATGGGCATAGCCGTCGACGATGCCATCCACTACATTCATCGCTATCGAATCGAAGCGGGCAAGTCGGACCCGGCTACCGCCATTCGAAAGACCCATGCCAGCGTCGGGTTTGCCTTACTTTATACGACGCTCATCATCGTAGTCGGATTCGGTTCGCTCGCGTTCTCCGACTTTGTGCCCAGCGTATTGTTTGGCTTATTGACCGGAGTTGCGCTTACCGGTGCCCTGCTATTCAACGTAACCGTATTGCCCGTGTTGTTGGCACGCTTTCCCGAGAAACGCTTAGTCAACCGGCAAACGTTGTCCAGAGAAACTGCGTGAGCTTGACTACGATTGCCACCGCAGCCACTGCGGCGAGTACGATAAGAAAAATGGCGGCCGCGACTACCCAGCGACTGCGGGTACGTGTCGGACCCGGCCTGTTCAAATACGACTCCAGCAATGCGATGTTGCGCAGGTTCGCTTTGAATGCGAAATCGAACAGGTCCCCGGCAATGGGGATCGCCCCGACTACGAAGTCGACCAGTGCATTCAGCCCCATGCGTAGAAGAACGCTTTTCGGCACCTTCATACGAGCCGCTTCCGCGACGATGTACGAGGACACGCACGCCGTGGCGAAGTCGCCGACCACGGGGATCAGGCCAATAATGCCGTCCGCGCCGATTCTGAATCTCCCGGGCAACGGGATAGACTTATCCATCAGCCACGCCAACCGCTGTAGCCGTGCCAGTGAACCGGCCGATCGATTGTTTTGTTCATCCGGTAGAGAAGTTACCGCCACCTTTCGTACACCCGCTGAAAAACCAATTCCATTCCCAGATTCGGCGATCAGCTTGCCATCGTCTGTTCGACAACGCACATTGCGCCAGGGCCCATTCCAATACAGCGATATCCGCGTTGCCTGCTAGACTTGCAGCATGCTGCTAATCGTTATCGGCGCCGTTATCGGCTTGCTTTTTGGTAAGTTTCCGGGGCTCCTGGCCGGTGCGGCCCTCGGCTACTTCGCAAGTCGAATTCTTCGCCACAACCTGCTCGGCCGGCTGCAGGTCGTCCAAACCCAGTTACTCGACGCGACGTTCTCGATCATGGGAGCGCTTTGCAAGGCGGATCGCGTGGTTACGCGCGATGAGATCAAGGTCGTCGAGTCCCTTTTCGACCGGCTGCGTCTGCAGGGCGAACAGCGCACGGCCGCGAAGGC
>JBGTCJ010000593.1:0-3456 GCA_041748895.1 Pirellulaceae bacterium | reverse complement strand
GTAGCGAGACCGAATGCAACGCAGAATGCCGTAACAGGCAAATTGGGAATAAAGAGCCCGACGACGGCACATGCAAGGAACATGGTAGTGCCAAACAGACGAAAGGATGCCCAAGCGACGCGGTGTTTTCGCTGAAGCCGGTTTCGTCGCAGCGATTCAAGAATGAACTCGGGTGTAATCTGGATCCGCGCGTGAACCTCCCCAGGCGTGATCAGCACGCTGGAGTCGGGTGATCCCGATGGCGGTTGGTAGGGATTCTCAGTGAGCATTGACCGTTGGGATCGCGGTACGCGTTACCAAGAGCGCGAGGAATGGTTCGAAAGGCCGAATCGCTCACCTCGCATTCTCCGGTGGACGCGATGTCTATCCGCCAAGGTGCACTTTAATGTCTGCTTGTTCTGTGAAACGCATCACATGATACTCGCCATCAGGTCCGTACTCTGTCTTGACCGAGACCCAACCCAGCGAAAGGTAGAACGCCATCGCTTGGTTGTTCGCGGAGACACATTTCAGCGTCCACGGTTGTGGTAGCCATTCACGCAGCGACGCAAGCAATTCGGTTCCGATACCTAACCGCTGAAACCCAGCATCCACATAGAGATGGTGAATGAACGACTCGGGCGTCCAGACCGAAACAAACCCCGTGACATCGCCGTTTGAATTGACGGCGACAAAAATGTCCTCACCGACCGTTGCGGAAGTCAAATCATTCATCATCCGAGAGTATTCTGGAAGCCAGTCGGCAATCCGCATGGAACAACGATAGATTCGTGCAGCTTGTTCAAGGTCGTGCGAATTGGCGACTCGGATCAAATTCATTGAAGTGGGAGAACCGCACGCGTCACCAGGAATGCGAAGTAAAGCTTTTGGCGGCGCGAAATCGGTTAGCTCGCGTTCTCCGGTGGACGCGATGGTTGCCCGCTGTTGGGCGCTTCGGGTTCGAGTGGGTCGATGCTGTGGAGTCCATCGATTAAATCCTCAAGCGGAAAGTCATCAAAAAGCTCGGGATCAGTCTCATTCATTTCCTTGAGTCTGGTAACGATTGTTTCGGGATCGACAAACAAAATGTAGATCGCCAGGAAGGAATCTTCGTCTTCGCCGTCGCTCAGTTGGATCGAAAATCCCTTTTCGTCCATGCGCCAAATGCCCATTGTTGGGTCATTTGCGAATGTTGGCCGCTCGTGCTTGGCGAACCTAGCATTGATAGCAGCCCTAAGAAACTCGAATGAATGTCGCCGTTCGTAGTTAACCATCGCACCATAACAAGCACCGTCCTTGTAATCGAGGATTATCTGTTTGGGTAACCAACTTGCGCTTTCGTTGGTCAAGAGCATCGGGATTGCATCGGTCGGTGACGAACCTAACACTGCTTCGTTAAAAAGCTGGACACTCGCCTTAGCCGTGGGGTCGCTCAGATGGACCTGGTTCTGCTCAGAGCAACCGACTGTGAGCAAAGCAACCATGAGAGCGAAGAGGAGAGTCATTTGAGTCGGGTAAGATTCTGATGATTAGAGGTACGGCTCGAGGTCTCCGTTTATCGGCGGTTGAAACCCTGTTGTCAATCATTTTCCTACCCCCGGCGGACGGTTTGTTTGAGCGACCATGCGTGGCTCGAGGCATCCGTTGTCTCAACGCATCCGTGCGTCAGTTTGCGATATCCCGAAAGCCGTGACCGGTTGATTTGGGCGACGACTGTTAGCACACGGACCAACGTGCCCAACGCTACCCGTCGTCGCGACTGACGCGAAGTGTGGGGGCGGTGTGGGGTTTATCTACTGGGCGTCTTGGACGCCGGCGAGGGCCTTGGCCCAACTTCGGTACGTGCGGCGGATCGCTAAGGCGTAGTCGCGACTCTCGAGACATACCTCCGTCCACACCAAGCTCTCGCCCGCTGCTTGTCGCTGCTTCAACCACAGGACCATCGTCTCGCGATCGAGATGCTTCGGACGCCAGTGCGAGACGTTGGCCAGGTTGATCCCCGATGCCGCCAGCGCCGCGCGCCACGATCCGAAGTGATGCAGTGTCGCTCGATACAGCGCTCGGTTGCGAGATCGATTGGCCCTAGCGTTCAGGTCGTAACCCGTCGTGCACTGTCGCCGCAGGCACTGCTGCACACGATCGGCCGGCCACTTCTGGTCGGAAACGCTCGTCGCTCGCGCGTTCACTCCCGCGTAGTGCAGCGCGGTCTCCCACGATCCGAACTCCTCGCAGGCGATCTCGTACAACGCCAACTCATGCACCAAACGCGCCGGACTCTCTATCTATAAAGAACCGCGTCTGTAGTCCTAAAATTGGGATCCACCTCAGTTACATCGAGCCTCGCCGGAGCCTCCTCCGATTTTTCCCTAGGCTATTTCCGTTTGCCGCTTCCTTGCTTGAGGGAGCGAAACTGTGCGGGCTGTATCGGACCCAGTCAGTCGTCATGCGGGTTGATGACGTGATAAGCCTCGGTAGCAGCTTGCCGCAGCGGTCGGCGACGGTGGTTGTTCACCGCGTGTCAACGTGTCTGTCGCAACACTAGACTACGCCCCAGTGTCTTCGATTCTTAGGCATGCTGAGCATGAGCAAACGAACACCCATTCGCGCAGAGAGCGAAGCGCCTGGAGTAAGTGAACTGTTTGAAGCAATCGCTTCGTTGCTCCCCGATGCGAGCGGTTTCGATGGAGTGATTGTGCGATCCGTGGGCACGAAGTATGCCAACGAAAACGATTTTTTCTCTGGTGTAGGAGCCGCAAGAACAGGTGGACGTTGGAATCGGCCGGGGCTCGAAGCAGTCTATGCGTCACTTGACGTATTGACTGCCACACAAGAGGCGTACCAGAACTTGCTCACATTTGGGTTTCCGTTGACAACCATCTTGCCGCGTGTCACCGCCGGGGCGCGGGTGACCCTTGGCAAAGTGCTCGATCTAACCAACAGGAGCATCCCGTTGCGTATCGGTTTCTCCGCCTCAGACCTGGTGGGAGAAGACTGGCGCGGCATTCAGTCTGGCGGAGAAGAATCCTGGACGCAGGCAATCGGACGTGGTGCACATCGGGCAGGGTTTGAGGCACTGATCGCACCGTCGGCACAGAACGCAAACGGGAAGAATATCGTTATTTTCCCACAGAAACTTGGTGCACGCAGCCGGATCAAAATCCTTGGGGCAGATCAATTGCCTTGAAGCGAACCGGCAAGCTCGAGAACGATCCTGCAAAAGTGCAGGAAATAATGCTTGCCTCTGGGCAGTCCCGACGATATGGTAGTTTAGGAGGAGCGAAAGAAATGGCCACAAAAACACAGCGCCCCACGAAGAAGTCACGAGCAACTAAACCGTCCCTGATCGTGACGCGAGTTCGAGGGTTGAAGGGACAGGGGCTACTGCAGTTTGGCAGCGAATCAAAGCTCGAGCTGCGAGATCGCCTCGCGATGCCCCGGCCGATGTTTGGCCGACTTGTCAATGTCTCCGAACGGACC
>JBGTCJ010000592.1:0-10219 GCA_041748895.1 Pirellulaceae bacterium | reverse complement strand
AAAGGGGGCCCGAGCGCGGTCGTCTGTACCGATCACCTCGGCCAAACGCCCTTCGTCACCTGCGATCCGAAGCGTGATGTCGATCGGTAATGTCCCAAGGAACGGCACCCCCAGCTCCTCAGCTCGTTCGCGAGCGCCACCGCTGCCGAAGATGTCGTAGACCTTCCCGTTGTCAGGGCAGAGAAATCCGCTCATGTTCTCGACCATTCCGAGAATCGAGATGCCCACTTTGCGAAACATGCTGATCGCCTTGACCGCGTCAAGCAACGCGACCTCCTGAGGTGTGCAAACGACGACCGCGCCGCTAATCGGAATCGCCTGCGAAAGCGTGAGCGCCACGTCGCCGGTTCCCGGAGGCATGTCGATCACCAAGTAGTCGAGTTCCCCCCACTGCGTGTCGGCAAGGAACTGATTGATCGAACCGTGCAACATCGGACCGCGCCAAATCACCGCCTGATCCTTTTCGATCAAGAACCCCATCGACATCACGGGAAAATCGCCCTCGAGCCGGATCGGTTCGATCTTCTTGTCGGCGTTGACCGCGGGACGCCCCTCGAGGCCAAGCAGTTGGGGAATGCTCGGTCCGTAAACATCGGCATCGAGTAGTCCAACGCGTGATCCGAGCCGTCGCAGCGTCAGCGCCAGCGACGCCGCCACGGTGCTCTTGCCCACACCGCCTTTGCCGCTGCCGACGAGAATCACACTTTTGACCCGAAGGGCCACTTGGCCGAGTCGAGCAGGCGGACGGTCGTGCGGGGCCACATCCACACTCACCTTCGCCCCCGGGTGAGCCGCAACGATTCGATCGGCGATTGCTTGACGCACTTCCTCAGCGATCGGCATGGCGTAGGACGATAGCGCGAGGGTCACGCGAATGTCTTCGCTGTCGATGCTCACATCGAGGATTTGACCCATCGTGCCGATCTCGCGGCCGGTCTCGGGATCCGGGTAGGCGGTGATCGACTGACGCACGGACTGGGGGGTGGGAGGTGTCATGAAGCGGACATTCATAGTGAGGACCGGTCGGAGGGCATTCTTGGGCACGTGGGGACATCTTATCGACCCGCCGCGGATTGCCAATGCTTTCGCCACAGCGGCGCCAGCCGAGCGATCGATTCGATGTCGTCAATCCAGATCGATACACCGGCTTCCGCGAGCGCCAATCGATCGGCGTCGCAGGCCCACGGTGCCGTGGTGGCCACCAGCAGCACACTCGGGCGCGCCACCCGTACCGATCCCATGCACTGGACCGCGTCCGCGATGGCCCCCGGCTGCGAACACCACTCCCACAGCAGCACCGATCCTGGATGACGCTTCGAAAGCTCGCGTGCCTCAGCGATCCCCACGCGATGAGCCGTCACCGAGGGGGCCCCCGGCTGCCACGCGATCGAAAACCGCAACACCGCGCGATACCAGCGATCACCCGCTTCCACAATGATCCAGTGCATCGAACGTTCGGATTCAATCATCCATGCCGCCCGATGCGCGTTGTCCTTCCGGAGACCCTTTCCCGCCGTGTGCCGCTTCGTCACCGTCATCGAGCCGTCGGATGAGGCGGGCACGGCTGACGCCCAGTCGGCGAGCCGCCTCACTGCGGTTGCCCCCGCAGGACTCGACAGCCTCGCGGATCATCGTGAGCTCAAATTGCCGAAGAGATTGATCGAGCGAGGTCACCACCTTGGCTCTTGATTTGGCATCACCGACACCGAAGCTGCGAATGGCCAGTGGCAAGTGTTCCGGCAAAATTGCCGGGCCGCGGCATACCGACATCGCGTGTCGGATCGCGGCATCGAGTTCATCGAAATTACTCGGCCACGGATAAAGCAACAATTGATCGAGTGCCGCTCGACTCAACCGCTCGACCGCGCCACCAACCGAGGCGTGACGACGATCGACGAGGGCCCCGGCAATCAGCGCGACATCTTCGACCCGCTTCGCCAGCGGTGGTACTTCGAGTGTCAGCGCGCCGACGACCGAGAGATAGGGCGCCAGAAGCCGTTCCTGGGCGATGGAAGTTTCCACCGATTCGGACAACAAACCGATCAACCGAAGACGATCGCCATGTTCACTGCGAAAGTCGAGCAGCTGCTGCTGAACATCCAGTGGCGTTTGGTCCAGTCCGCGAATCAACAACGTGACAGCCGTGTCTCCGGATTCGAGTGGTGAGGTTCGCGCCGACAGTTCGGCAGCAGACGGTTGACTTTCGCCCAGGTGCGAAGCGGCTGGCGACAAGCTTGCTTCGAGTAACTCGGTGTCCATCAAGGGACCGTCCACTGCGATCAGCGGATCCGCCAAACCACCGTGCTTCGATGCGGCGCCATGAATCCGCCTGGCGATCGTTTCCGCACCGCACCCGGCGGGTCCGTGAATCGAAAAGCCTTGCTTTGATTGTGACGCGAGCACGACCTGCACCCGCAACCGCTTCGCGGCACCCGAACTTCCGGCGACCGCAATCCCGCCCAGCTCACCGTCTTTCGCGCGGATCTGCGCGAGTCGCTCGCGGATCCTCAGGGCGTCCGTCAGGTTCGCCGCGTCGGCTCCCGTGGCCGGCGAGAAGGGACGGCGATCACCGTCAGGCATTGCGAAGAAGATGCGCCCCTGGTCGTCACCCACCGACAGAAACGTCATCCACAGCGGCTCCGAGGAGCCGGTCGCAACTCGAACCACCTGTGGGCTTCGTTCATCCAGACCCTGCGGAGGCGACAACAACCTTGCGGTCGTGGTGAGCGGATCTTCTCCGTCAACACCGGCGTGGCAGACACGGCCCAGCAGGTCCTCGTCGGCAACGCCCAGCCAACGCTGGGCGGCATCGTTGATCAGCAACAGTCGGTAGCGATGGTCGAGGATCCAAAGTGGACCCGCGACATCGTCGAGTCGCTTCAAAAGGAGTCGATGCGACGCTGCGCGGTTGGCGGTGGACATCAATGCACGACGAGGGTTCACGGTCGGGAGGCAGCCGATCAGCCCTGCATCATGCTTCCTGGGCTAGAAGACGTCCAGGATGAAGTGGTGGCCGCTGTGGAAGCGTCGGTTCGACGGGTAATAGTTGTGCCACTTCTTGTTGTAGACCGGAATTCGCATTTCGGGCGGATAGCGGTGATAGAGACTATCGCTGCTCTGATAGTACTCCTGACCCCAGAAATTCTGAGGGTAGTAGACGTATGGGTAGTGATAGAAGCGATTCCAATCGGTCGTGCCATTGGCGCCGCCCCACGTGCGACCATAGGCCTGTTGATCCGCCTCGGCGGGTGTCACCAGGCCCAACGCGATGGTCAGCGACGCGGTAACGATCAAATAACGAAGCATCGCGAGATCCCCCCAGGATTTCGTGCGACAGAGATTTTTCCGGTATTCGGTGGAGTCGAGGAACCGATCCACGTGAACGTGAAGTCCGCCTCTGTAACCCGCCGTAGCGTTACTATCGGCATTTGCGTTGCAGGCAGTTCAACAAAAGCCGATCCGCAACCATCGCGTGTCACTGGACAAATGCGGGCATCCAGCCTAAATTTTCGGCGAAGATGGGGCCGTAGCTCAGTTGGGAGAGCGCCGCGTTCGCAATGCGGAGGCCGAGGGTTCGACTCCCTTCGGCTCCATGCTTTTTGTGGGCAATCGAATATCTCATCGCCACCAGTCGCCGTCGGTGGATACCGGCTCAAGCGGGCAGTGCATCGACGCCAGCGCCGAGGCGATTTCGCTCGCCGCCCAAGTGAGATCATCGATCTCCAGTGCGTACTCGGGCCAGTCCCTTCCGGAGGGCCACATTTGGTGGGGTGCTGGCCACCGGTGTTCGGGTCGAGTCCATCGCAAACGTCCAAGCACCCGAGGCGTCCCCGCCAGAAGTGCGTCTGCACCGGATGACGGAGGCAGGGGCGGCACGAATGCCGCAACCCACGGCTTGTCGTCCCTCACCAACACCCCCCGCGCCGGCCGCGGTGTTTCCGTAATTGTGTGAATCGAGTGATCACGGCTGAGACGTTCACAGAGTTCGACCCGCGTCGACTCGTCGCCACCGATCAGTGCCATCGATGCGCTTCCGGCTTCGACATGATCGGCCAACTGACCGAGCGTCCAGCCGAAACGTGGGTCACGGTAGTGCGCCGCGACGTCGCATGCCGGTCGAAGTACAAACCGGCGGGCGGTGTAACGCGGGTGAGGAACGGTCAAATCGCTCGCGCCACCCACGAGCGAACCATGCAAAACCACGTCCAAATCAATGCTCCGCGCTGCCCATCGCACGTGACGTTGGCGGCCGAGTTCCTGCTCGAGTTCTTGCAGCCAACCGAGGACCTGTCGTGCCCGTGCGTCGGTATCAAAGACGGCAACCGCGTTCAGGAACGCGTCCTGACCGGAGGGGCCACCGATGGGCGGCGTTTGGTAAAGACGGCTGGCGCGAAAATTGACCACTTCGGCTCGAGCCGCCACGGATCTCGCTGCGCTGGCGATTACGGCATCGCGGTTACCGAGATTCGATCCAAAGCTGATCAGGCATTGCGGCATCGCGACGGAACTCCTGACAGATGCGTTCAGCGACACTCATCGGGGAGTTCGCGATTCACGCCCGTGTGCTGACTCACGATCGGTAGCAGCCGCTGCTGCATCTGATCGAGGTAGTCGGCCAGTACATCCTCGCGTCGCGACAACATCGCGCACTGCCCGACGCGGCGCGAGTGGATTAGGTCGACCGCGCAGAGTTCTTTCAGGTGGTGCGAAATCGTCGCCTGCGTGATCGAGAATTCGGCGACCAATTCCTTGCAGGCGACCTCAGGTTGCGACGCGATTCGTTGCAGGATCGCAAACCGCTGAGGATCGGCAAGCGCCTTGGTGATCCGCAGCAGTTGGGTCGGTTCGAGATGGTTTTCGTGGTCGCTCATTCGTGCCAATCTATTGGCTTTGGTACGCTAACTCAATCGACCCCAACCCCAACACCGTTCCACCGTCGCCTGGTCGTCTTCTCCATGGCTGATGATTCGCCCGATCCCGACGCGGTTTTTCGCACCGCCCTGATAGTCGAACTTGGACTGGGCGTGTTGGCGATGTTGCTCGGTTGGTTGACGCAGGTCGACGTCCGCCAATGGATCCCAAGTCTCGTCTGGGACAACGCCGGCGAACTCGTGGGGGCGAGCCTCGGGGGGATGGCCGCGGCGATCCCCATGTTGATCCTCATTTGGCTGTTGGAGAAGATCGATTGGGAACCGATCCGTGAATTGCACGCTCTCGAGCGTTTGCCCATCATTTCGTCGCTGCTTCGCCTGCGACCGGTCGAACTGATCGCCGTTTCATTTGCCGCCGGCGTCGGTGAGGAATTGCTTTTGCGAGGTTGGTTGATGGGCTGGCTCATCGGACCACTCGACAGCGCCTCGCTGGCGACGATACTGTTGGGTTGGGGTGTCAGCTCGATCGCTTTCGGTCTGATGCACCCGATCACCCCCGCCTACGCGGTCATCGCCACGGGGATGGGGCTCTACCTGGGTGGGCTGCTGCTCATTACCGGCAACCTCCTCGTCCCTATCTTCGCGCACGCCGCCTACGACGCCGCCCACTTGTTGTTGGCAAAAAGCGAGCACGGGCGGTCCAGCTAGTTTCCCGTCTCAATAAGGCTGTCACCGATGAACCCGAGTGCTCCCACTAAAAAACTTGCCTGTGGCGACCCGGCGATTCAGTGCGCTGGGTGGCAGTCCAAACGCCGGCGCCAAATCGTGAGGACGCCCCGGATGCCCCGTTCAATCCTCTGGCTGATCGTGTTGTTCGTCGGCATCGACCTGCTTCATGGTTTCGCAGTGGTCTCGGCCCAGATGACACCTCGCGAGCAGAAAGTTCGCGCCGACCGTGAGAAGGTCGTGGGGGAAGGATTCTGGATCTACAACGATCTGCCGAAGGCCTTCGCCGAGAGCCGAGCGACGGGCAAGCCGGTTTTGGTCGTCCTTCGTTGCCTACCGTGCGAGGAGTGCGTCAAGCTCGATGACGACGTTGTCGATCAAGATCCGGTGATCCGACCGCTGTTGGAGCAGTTCGTCTGTGTTCGCGTCGTTTCCACCAATGGACTCGACTTGTCCCTGTTTCAATTCGACACCGACCAGTCGTTTGCCGTGTTCATGCTTCGAGACGAGCAAACCATTTATGGACGGTTCGGCACTCGATCCCATCGGACCGATTGGATCGGCGACGTGTCGCTTCCGGGGATGGCGGCGGCGCTCAGCGGGGCGCTGCAGTTGCACGCTAGCTGGCCGGCATCGGAACCGCTGGTTCGCGGAAAAATGGGAAAAAAACCGAAGGTCGATCGCCCCGAAAAGTTTGCGGCTCTCGAAGGCCGGTACACCGATTCACTGCAGTACGACGGCGATGTCGTCCGCAGCTGCATCCATTGCCATCAGATCGGCGACGCGATTCGAGACGAGATTCGCGAGGTGGGTTCGCCGATGCTCGACGAGGTGCTGTTCCCCTATCCGCATCCGAAGTCGGTTGGGCTGACGCTCGATCCGCAGACCCGATCGACCGTGCGCGCGATCGATCCATCGTCGGCTGCCGACCGCGCGGGGCTACGGGTGGGTGATCAAATCCTACAAGTCGCCGGACAGGCGATCCTTTCGATGGCCGATGTTCAGTGGATCCTGCACGCGGCGCCGGCGTCGGGCGCCGAGCTGCCCATCATCGTTGAGCGAAATTCGATGCCCGAGTCTTTGACGCTTCGGCTCGACCCCGATTGGCGTCGGGCCGGCGACATCCAGTGGCGAGCGTCAACGTGGGGGCTTCGGCGAATGGCTACTGGCGGCATGAGGCTGCAACCGATCACACCGGACCAACGCACCGCAGTGGGTATTCCGGCCGACGGCATGGCCTTGTCCGTGATCGGCCTGGGTAAGTTCGGTCCGCACGCCGCCGCCAAAAATGCCGGCTTTGAGGAGAGCGACATCCTACTTTCGGTCGACGGCCGAACCGATCTGATGGACGAGACCGATTTCATACGATTCGGCGTTCGCGAGAAGAAACCGGGGCAGAGCTCCCAGATTACCGTCCTGCGAAAGGGCAAGAGGCTATCGCTTGCGCTGCCGATGCAGCCTTAAGAAAGACGTCGCGAGGCTTGTTTCGCCTCTGAGCATCGCTTGGTAGAGTAGTGGGACGCTGGGAGGCAAGGTATCGCCGCGGCTCCCGGCCCTCCACATTCTCCCCGAAACGCATTGACTCGCTCCCGTGTGGTTCTTTTCATTTTTTGCCGCCCTGATCGTGATTTGGCGACAGGCCATGGCTCATCTGCCATGCCTCTCGGGGCGGACATTCATTGCTCAATCACGACGTGCCGTTGACGCCGTGGTATTGGTTACGGCTTGGCATCGCGAGTGCACTGCGCCCATCGATTCGCGAAAGTCAAACTATGTCGACCCCGTACGTTATTCTGACGGCTCTGCTGGCCGCCGCAGCCTCGTTTTTGATCTCCATGCTGGTGGTTCGGACTCGCACCGCCCGCGGATTGCGTGATGCGAAATCAGACGCTGATCGCTTGATTTCTCTTGCCCGCAGCGAAGCGGAAACGGAGAAGGCGCGATTGTTGGTGGACGCCCGCGAACAGGCATTGGAGATCCGATCGGAGGCCGAGCGCGAATTGGCTGCCGCGCGAAAGCAGCATTTGTCGCGTGAGGAAAAGCTCGGACGGCGTGAGGAGTTGTTCGCCCAGCAGGAAGACTCGTTTCAAAAGCAGCGTCGCGGACTCGAGGCAACGCAAACGCGTTTGGCGGGCCAACTCAAGCAAATTCAAGCCAAACAAGCCGAAGCCGATCAGTTGCTGATCCGCCGCCGCGAAGCGCTCGAGCAAGTTAGCGGCTTGAGCCGCGAGGCGGCTGCGAAGCAGTTCATGCAGACGCTCGAAACGGAACTCGAAGGTGAGATTGGCGGGTTGATCCTTCGGCACCAACGCCGAGTGACCGAGACTGCCGAATCCAAGGGTCGCGAAATCCTGCTCACCGCTATCCAGCGCTACGCATCGGCTCACACGGCCGATTCGACGACCAGCACGGTCGACATTCCCAGCGACGACGTGAAGGGGCGAATCATCGGCCGCGAAGGACGCAATGTCCGGGCGTTCGAGAAGGCGACCGGAGTGGACGTAATCATCGACGACACTCCCGGAGTGGTCATCGTCAGCGGGTTCGACCCGGTGCGTCGCGAGATCGCCAGATTGTCGCTGGAAAAACTCATCGACGACGGGCGAATCCATCCATCGAAAATCGAAGAGGTCGTCGCCGCGACCATCGGTGAGATCGATGCCTTGGTGATGCGGAAGGGCCGTGAAGCCGCCGACGAGGTCAATGTCCCCGGGCTCGCCGATCGGGTCATCCAAATGCTCGGCCGGTTGCACTTTCGGACCAGCTACAGCCAGAACGTTTTGCGTCACAGCGTCGAAGTCGCCTTCTTGTCGGGCCTGCTCGCGGAAATGCTCGGGATGGACGCCGCGCTCGCCCGACGCGCGGGACTCTTGCACGACATCGGAAAGGCCGCCGATCACGAACTCGAGGGTGGCCATCCCAAAATCGGTGCCGATCTACTGCGTCGACACAACGAACCACCCGAGGTCGTGCACGCGGCGCTCGGACATCATGATGAAATCGTCACCGAACATCCCTACACAATGCTCGTTGCCACCGGCGATGCCTGCAGTGCCAGCCGCCCCGGCGCGCGTCGCGAATCGCTCGAACGCTATATCAAACGGATGGAGGAACTCGAACAGATCGCCAAACGCTTTGAAGGCGTCCAACAGGCTTTCGCGATTCAAGCCGGACGCGAGCTACGCGTCATCATCAACGCGGACAAAGCGGATGATCGAAAGGCCGCCAAAGTCTGCCGAGACATCGCCCAGGCCTTCGAACGTGAGTTGACCTATCCCGGCGAGATCAAGGTCACGGTCGTGCGAGAAACTCGCTTTGTCGAGACCGCCAAGTGACGTCGCCATGGCGATCGAGGCCGCACGGTGTAGGCTGACCGATCGATCGGTGCGCACGAAGGTGTCGGTGCGCACGAAAAACGCCGGTGTCCGAATCGATCGGTCACCGGCGCTTTGAGAGTCTCGGTTGCTGCACCGACCGCGGCGCTAAGCGCTTTTGGTCGTTGGCATGGGGAACAATTTGCGTTTGCCCGAGACGACCGATTCGTCGATGGTGTACGTGCTGCCCTCGGCTTGATCGGGCAATTCGTACATGATGTCGAGCATCACCTCTTCGAGAATGCCGCGCAGTCCGCGTGCCCCGACGCCCTTGGACAACGCTTTGGCGGCGACGTGCTCGAGCGCCTCGGGTGTGAAGTTCAGGTCACAGCTTTCCATCTGGAAGAGCGCCTGGTACTGCTTGACCAGAGCGTTCTTCGGTTCGGTCATCACACGAACCAGCCCCTCTTGATCGAGCGGTTGCAGATAACTGATCACCGGTAGCCTGCCGACCAACTCGGGGATCAGCCCGAACTGGAGGATATCTTCGGTCTGCACTTGTGCGAGCAATTCCGATTCGGTGGCCGCGTTGCGGTGTCCCGCGGCGCTGCCAAAGCCGAGCGTTCGGGTGCCCAGACGTTTGCGAATGATCTCCTCGATCCCAACGAACGTTCCACCGCAAATGAACAGGATGTTGCTCGTGTCCATCTGAATGTACTGTTGTTCGGGATGCTTTCGCCCGCCTTGAGGGGGTACGTTGGCGACGGTCCCCTCGAGCATCTTGAGAAGGCTCTGTTGGACACCCTCACCGGAGACGTCACGGGTGATCGAAACGTTTCCGCTGGTACGGCCGATCTTGTCGACTTCATCGATGTACAGGATGCCCCGCTGAGCCGCTTCGATGTCGAAATCTGCGGCATGCAGCAGTTTGAGCAACAAGTTTTCGACGTCCTCGCCGACGTAACCGGCTTCGGTCAAGGTCGTCGCATCGCCGATCGCGAAGGGGACGTTGAGCATTCGTGCGAGCGATCGAGCGAGAAGCGTTTTGCCACTGCCGGTGGGTCCGGCGAGCAGGATATTGCTCTTCTCAATCTCGACTCCACCGCCACCCTGCCAGTCGTTGGTCAACCGCTTGTAGTGGTTGTGGACGGCAACGGCCAAGACTTTTTTGGCTGACGTTTGCCCGATCACGTATTCATCGAGATGCTCAACAATCTTTCGAGGTGAGGGGATGTCGGTGAAAAGCGTTTTACTCGGCCCACGCCGACGCTGCTCCTGATCGAGGATCGATTGACAGAGTTCGATACA
>JBGTCJ010000591.1:0-3292 GCA_041748895.1 Pirellulaceae bacterium | reverse complement strand
GTCTGCCGATCCCCGCGATCGGTTCGATCGTCGCCGCGGTCTTGTTCGGCGGGGTCGGTGCGACCGTCGGAGCGATGTGGGGAGAATGGATCGATGGGCGACCCTGGCGTGAGAACTGGGCGATCGGTCAAGCCGCATTTTGGGGCCGCACGTACGGGATGTTAGGCAAGCTCGCCGCCGGTGCGGTGATCGTTGTTTTGGTCGCCGGGGCGCTCGTCCTTTAAAGACGCCAACCGTGTGCGTTAACTTCGCGACGTCCGCGATTTCGACGCCTCACCGAACGCATTGTCAAGGGTCGATGCCGTCAAAATTCGGCAACGCGACGAAATGATTTTTGATCCGTCCCGAGTGTCTGTTTTGTCTTGCCACTATCGGATCAGCGTCATTACGATGAAGGTGTTCGCGACAGCGACTTATCCATCCTTTTGTCCACCGCGACCAATGGTCGGTCGCGCGCGTCGTCGTGAACTCACCCAATCGCGGAGTGCTCGCTCGAATGATTCATTACACATGTGACCGCTGTAAGTCGTCGATCGATCCAAGCGAAGAATCGCGTTACGTCGTTCAGATTGAAGTTCATGCCGTTACCGATCCGTCCTGCGATGCCGGAGACGACGAGACCGATTCATTGTCCGAGTTGCACCAGTTGCTCGAAGGGATCGAATCCGAAGACGACGCGATCGGCGATGAGTCGACGTCGCACCGCGGTCGCTACGACCTTTGCCCCCGCTGCCACAAACAATTCCTCCGCAATCCCCTCGGACGCGAATCCTCGATCGCTTTTCACTTCAGCAACAATTGACTGACGGCCAGTGGATCACTTTTCCCCACCCGTCGCCCGCTCGGGCCCCTTCGCGATAGCACCTTTCGTCACGCCGTAGGTGGTGTAATCAAGATAGCGGTGCTTGGCCTCGAGATAATCCAGGAAGGCTCCGCGAACATCGTAGGGCAACTCACGAAAGTGTGGGTCTTGAAGCACGTCGAGCTTTCCAAAGAAGGATTTCTGCAAGCAATGCGAGATCCGTTCGTGGCGCGTCGACGTCGAAACTGGTCCCGCCAAGCTCGAAGGACGATAGGTCACGTAGCGTCGCAACGATGACAGTCCCGACGACGATTCTCCACGAAGGTAAGCCGACGCCCCGGTACGAAGGTGCCACTCGCAGTGCGCGAGATCCGTCGCCAACGCCATCGCGTCGGAGTCACCGGTCGCCGACGCGGCCACCAGAAATCGACCCGTCGCAACGCTTTGCGATCCACCGGGAGTACCGGCCCATGAGGCCAGGCTGTCGGTAAAGCTAAGCCCGCGTGAGCGCGGCGGGGTCCCTTGGGCATCGACCGAAACCTCGATCAATTCGCCTCGCCACTGAGGAGGTACTTTCAGAGTGACCTCAAACGCCTTGTCGCCCTCGAGCACCTGACGGGGCGTCGCGCGGAGCTTGAAGTAGACGCCGCGGCCGCGACGCGTCGTGCCGCTCGCCGCGACCACCTGCATCGGAGCAACGCGTTGGTACTTCTGCGAGGCAATGTTCTTCTCACCCCGATCGGCGCCAACATTGCCCCGCGCCAGATGGCCGTAGGCCGCATCGAGTGAGAAACCGATGTGCTCGTTGTTCTCATCGGTGTTGACCACCTCGATGTCGCTGCTGAATTCGCTCGCCATCTCGGTTCGCGGGGAATAATCGACGACCAATGCCTCACCGCCCAGCGGATGGACCTCCACCCACAGCTGATCGATCTTCGGATCGTCGGAGGACCCAACCATCAACGACAACCGCAGTGGGATCTTGACCATTCGATCGCCACCGGCGGTTTCGATCGACCCACCGTCGGTCGCCTCGACAACCGACGGCAAGTCAAAGCGAATGTCTCCCTTCGCAAGGGACAGGTTCGATGTTGCGATCAGACCGACGGCAAGAACGATCGTCGCGGCGCGCAGGCGGCCAGGGCGAGCGAGGCACGCGTCAGGGCGGCCGAGGTATCGTGGGGCAGGGCAGGGGGGCGTCGAGCAAATAGGCATGATCAGCTTCCTTCCGAGATCTGAGGACTTCCGTTTCATGGGGACCAACCAAGAACCGAATCCTTCGGCGGCGAGATCAACCTTCCATCCTGGGAAGGGCCCGCGAAGAGCGTTTGCAAACATGGCCAAGTCGATCGCGCGATCGCGAGTTTCACGCGGCCCGTTTCACACGCCTCACTGCGGCGCCGCTCTTCAGCGGAACGAATCGTAGGCAGGACGCTCGCTGAGGCAAGGCCGCGTGCGAGGTCAGACGATGCGAGTTCCCGGCCAACCCGCCCCCACGACCTCGACTTTCTTAACTGTGCATCCGCGGCAGTTCGCTCCCTGCCGCGAGGATTGCCGTCTCTTCGGCAGACAGTTCCGCGAGACGCGCGCGGACGCCGGCGCGATCACCCGCCACGTTCTCCGCCAATCGCACGTAGGTGGTGTGGTGCCTCGCCTCGCTCTCGAACAAGCCGGCATAAAAATCGGTGAGTTCCGCGTCACGGTCCCGCAAGTGATCACTCAGCAACCGGAACCGCTCACAGCTTCGCGCCTCGATCAAGCCGGCCACCAACAAGCGATCGATCGCCCGCGCAGGCTCGTTGGGGCGGACCAACGCGTTGAGTTGGCGGCCGTAGGGTCCGGGCGCCAACCTACGAAACGCGATCCCACGACGCTCCAACAGATCGAGCACCATCCAGTAGTGCTCGAGTTCCTCCTGAACGATGCGAGTCATCTCGCGGCCCAGCGCCGCGTCGTCGGTGTAGGAATTCATCAGGTTCAGCGCCGTCGTCGCTGCCTTCCGCTCGCAATGAGCGTGATCGACCAAGATCTCGTCCAACGATGAATCGACCTGGCAGAGCCAACGCGTGTCGGAGGCGGATTGCAGATGAAGCATGGATGTCAGCGATGGACTTTTTCAGTTCGAAAGGGGATGCGGTGGAACGTGTTATATACCGCCGCCCGGCGGTTGCCGAATCGGGGGCGGAGCGGAACAATCTCGGTCCGATACCAGCCGTAAGCGCAAGCGACCGGACCGGTGGGTTGCGATGGACCGTCCGCATGCACGAATACCAGCCGTAAGCGCAAGCGACCGGACAGAAGGGATGCGAGGAACAGTCCGCATGCTCGCGCATGGCGGCTGGTATGGGGAGCGACCGGACCGGGGAATGCGATGAACAGTCCGCATGCTCGCGCATGGCGGCTGGTATGGGGAGCGACCGGACCGGTGGAATTCGCCGGACAGTCCGCATGCACGAATACCAGCCGTAAGCGCAAGCGACCGGACCGGGG
>JBGTCJ010000590.1:0-6756 GCA_041748895.1 Pirellulaceae bacterium | reverse complement strand
TTGACCGACCCCGACCACGGGGTTTTGACCAGCCCCTCGGACGTCTCGGCGATCGGATTCAAGGCGGTCCATGGGGGCCGGTTGTCCGGAGTTTTTCGTGTTGACGACGATGTCTTGTCGGCGATGGCTGAGATGAACGAGGCGGCGCCGGCCCACAATCCACCCTACATCGCCGCGATGAAAACGATGCGGGATCAGGTCGTGGGGATCCCTCTGGTTGCCGCCTTCGAAACCGACTTTCACCGCACCATTCCCGCCTCGCGAAAAGCCTACGCCATTCCGGCTCAGTGGGCCGAGGCGATGCACATCCGGAAGTGGGGCTTTCACGGCGCCAGCCATCGCTACATCGCCACCCGTAGCGCCGAGCTGCTTGGACGCGGCGATGCTCGCGTGATCTCTTGTCATCTGGGCGGCAGCAGCAGCATCACGGCGATCTTGTCGGGCCACAGCGTCGCGACGACGATGGGGATGACGCCACAAACCGGTTTGCCTCAAAACAATCGCGTCGGCGACTTCGATCCATTCGCACTGCCGTTGATCATCGCTCGTACCGGATTGTCGCTCGACGAGGTGCTCGGCGAGCTGTCCAACCACGGTGGGTTGCTCGGGATCAGCGGAGTGAGCGGTGACATGCGTGACCTCGAGGCGGGTGCGGACGCCGGCGACCCGCGATGCCAATTGGCGCTGGATGTTTTCAGCGAAGAAATACGTCGTCACCTCGGCGGCATGTTGGTGACGCTCGGAGGCGCCGACGCGATTGTTTTCACCGGCGGGATTGGCGAGAACGGCGCGCGGACGCGTGCCGCGGTTTGCCGTGATCTCGAGGAATTGGGAATCGTCCTGGATGCCGACCGGAACGCCGTGGCACGCGGTGAAACGACGTTCCATGATCCCTCGAGCCGGGTGCAACTGTGGGTCATCCCCACGAACGAAGAATTGATCGTGGCACGACAGTGCGTCGAGCACTTGAGGGGGCAATAAGCATGTTCATCGCTCGCGTCACTGGTTCGGTCGTCAGCACGCAGAAAACGGCGGCTATGGTCGGCCACAAACTACTGATCGTCGAACCCTATCGGATCCGGGAGAAGACCCGCGACTCGATTGTCACGACCGGTCGCACCTTCATTGCTGTCGATACTCTCGGCGCCGGAGTAGATGACTTTGTGCTCGTCGTCCAGGGCAGTAGCGCGAGATTGATGCCCGAAACAGCGAAGTTACCGATCGACGCCGCGGTGATCGGAATCATCGACAGCGTGACGGTCGAGAAATCGCAGATTTACAGCCGCAGCGATTGAGATCGGATCGAACCCTGGATCGAAACCGCGGGTGTTGGCCGCGCACGGCCGACTCCCACGACCACTCCCGCAGAGCGCGAGGGCGGTCGCTCCCCCTGACAAACCACCCACAACCGCTAAACGACATGTACGACGAAAACCTCATCCGCAGCGTGGTCGCCCAGGTGCTCGCCGAAGTGGGTCCCCTCCCCGCCGGATTGTCGGCGCAGGCTCGCGGGACAGCGAAGCAGCCGGGTTCACCCGCGAGCCAACCCCAAGGTGGGCGGCATGGCGTGTTTCAGGACGTTGACTCGGCCGTTCAAGCCGCGCGAACTGCGTTCGAAAATCTCCGCGAGCGGTCGATCGCCGACCGTCGCCGTGTGATCGACATCATTCGAGAGATATCGATCGGCCAGTGTGAGGAATTGGGCCTGATGGAGATGGAGGAGACCGGAATCGGTCGTCCCAAGCACAAGGTCGAAAAACTTCGAACCCTCGGCGAGCTCAGTCCGGGCGTCGAGTTTTTGGAGACCAAAGCGTTCAGCGGTGATCATGGGATCGCGCTCATTGAACGGGCACCCTTCGGAGTGATCGGGGCGATCACTCCGGTGACGCACAGCCTGCCGACGATTACCGGCAACGCCGTCAGCATGATCGCCGGCGGCAACACGGTCGTCGTCAATCCGCACCCCTCGGGCAAACGGGTCGCGGCCGAAGGTGTCCGCCGGTTCAATCAGGCGATCGATCGCGAGTTGGGGATCGACAATCTGATCTGCGTTATCGCCAACCCGACCCTCGAATCGGCCGATGCGTTATTCAGGCACCGGGGAATTTCGCTGATCTGCGTAACCGGTGGTCCGGCGGTCGCGCGTGCCGCGCTGAACAGTGGGAAAAGGGCGATCGTGGCTGGCCCAGGCAACCCGCCCGTGGTCGTCGACGAAACGGCGGAACTCGATAACGCCGCCCGCTGCATCATCCAAGGCGCCTCCTACGACAACAACCTACTCTGCATCGCCGAGAAGCAAGTGTTTGTCGTCGAGAGCGTGTTCGATGCGATGATGGCGGCAATGCGGCGCGCCGGAGCGGCGGAGCTAAACGCGACTCAGATCGCGTTGCTCACCAGCAAGGCGATCGTTCAGGTTGGCGACGACCATCACGACGCGGCGTGCAAAGATTTCATCGGTCGCGACGCGTCAGTGCTAGCCGCCGCCGCAGGTTTGCAGGTGCCCGGTTCCTGTGAGCTCGTGTTCGGAGAGACCGACGAAAGCCACCCCTTTGTGAGCGTGGAACAGATGATGCCTTTCCTCCCGTTTGTTCGGGCACGCGATGTCGACCATGCGATCGCGATGGCCAAGCGGTCCGAGCACGGTTTTAGGCACACCGCCATCATCCACAGTCGCGATGTCCGCAACATGACCAAGATGGGTCGGGCGCTCGACACGACCCTTTTTGTTAAGAACGGCCCCTGCATGGCTTCACTCGGGCTCGGTGGGGAAGGTTATCTCTCGTTTTCGATCGCTGGCCCGACTGGCGAAGGGGTCACCACGCCGCTGACGTTCACCCGCGAACGGCGGTGCAGCATGATTGACGATTTGAACGTGGTCGGCGGACTCACGACTCGCTGACCCCGACCCTTCGATCCGCACCGTCCCAGGCGGTTCGACCACACTCGTGTTTGTTTCTCCACCCATGCAGACTGCCCGCGTCCTCGGAACGACTCACGCCACCGTCAAGCACAAGAGCTTGGAGGGCCGTCGCCTCGTGATCGTCCAGCCGTTGGCGGCGGATGGCTCCGCGGACGGTTCGCCTCTCATCGTGATCGACCCCTTGGGTTCACGACGAGGCGACCGCGTGATGATTACCAGCGATGCGATCGCCGTGCGGGAGTGCGTCGGCGACCCGACCACGCCGGCTCGATGGAGCATTCTCGGCCAGATCGATGAGACGTTCGAGCTTCCGAGTCCTGAGGAGGCGTCCCCTTGACTTCGGCGCCTCCGACATTCGATGCCATCATTGAACGGATCGTACGTGAAGTGCTGCGGCGTTTGCAGTCGCAGTCGCATCGCGTTGCCATGCCTACCGTCGCCCCGAGCGCCGAAGCGACGGTCAGCGTCCAGGAAAAATTGATCACAGCCGCAACGCTCGAGCGGCTTCCCGTCGGAACCCGCGTCGTGACCATCCCACAGCGAGCCGTCGTCACACCGTTGGCTCGCGATGAGGCGAGAGATCGTGGGATTCGACTCGAAAAGGTGAGCGTCAAATGATCATTGCCCGCACGATCGGTTGCGTCACGCTGGCTCGCTGCCATCGGTCCCTTGACGGAGCGACGCTTCGCTGTGTCGAGCCGATTGCCCGCATCAGCGACGACGGTGAAATGGAATCCGCCGCCGACGGCGACACCGTGATCGCATGGGACCTATGTGGTGCCGGTCTCGGCGATCTGGTCGCGATGGCCGAGGGACCCGAAGCGGCGCAGCCGTTCTCGCCCGATATCAAACCACTCGATGCTTCGATTGTTGCAATCCTCGATGAGTTGACGCTGCAGTGACCCGACTCGCTCCCCGCGGATGGCTGACCACCTTTCAAACTCCCACTTTCCCTTGACGATTCGCCCTTGGGCTTGCCATGCAAAACCTTCACCAAATCAAACAGGACATGTGCGACATCGGTCGCCGCATCTACAACCGCCAGTTCGCCGCCGCCAACGATGGCAACATCACGGTCCGGGTCGGCGAGAACGAGGTGCTCTGCACGCCCACGCTGCATTGCAAGGGGTTTCTCAAACCCGACGACATTTCGCTGGTCGACATGACCGGCAAACAGCTGTCGGGGCGGAAGAAGCGATCGAGTGAGGCGCTACTGCACCTCGAAATTTATCGCCAACGTGAGGACATCAAGAGCGTCGTTCATTGCCACCCGCCACACGCCACGGCGTTCGCGATCGCCCGCGAACCGATTCCGCAGTGCATCCTGCCCGAAGTCGAGGTCTTTTTGGGAGACGTCCCGATTACCAAGTACGAAACACCGGGAGGCCAAGCATTCGCCGACACCATCATTCCATTCGTCCACAAGACGAACGTCATGATCTTGGCTAATCATGGCACGGTCAGCTACGGAGAAACGGTTGAGCAAGCGTACTGGTGGACCGAGATTCTCGATTCGTACTGCCGCATGCTGATGCTCGCGCGGCAACTCGGCCACGTCGCTTACCTCGACGAGCAGAAGTCTCGTGAGTTGCTCGAACTCAAGGACAAATGGGGTTACAAGGATCCCCGCAACACCGAGGAATTCAAGAACTGCGACATCTGCGCGAATGATATCTTCCGCGATTCCTGGGCCGGCGCCGGCGTCGATCGGCGTGCTTTCGACGCCCCACCGCCGATCAAGAGTTCGACCTCGACAACGCCGGCGCCCGCGGGGGCGATCGACGAAGAGCAGCTCGTCAAACTGATCACTGAGGAAGTGATGCGACAACTGGCTGGCCGTTAGCCGCCGCGACTGAGCGACTTTGCGAATAACACAACTCGAGCAAAAACATCATGAAAATATCGATCATTGGCGGCGGTGGATTGGTCGGGTCCTGCGCCGGGTTTGCCCTTCAGTGCGGCGGTGTCGTGCACGAAATCGCGATGCTCGACATCAATCGTGAGGCGGCCGACGGCCACGCACTCGACTTGCAACACGGATCGCCGAGCGTCGCGGACCAGCGAATCATCGGCGGCGGGTACGAGCAGATTCCCGACAGCGACTTCATCTGCATCACCGCGGGACTTCGGCGTAAACCTGACGAATCGCGTCTCGACCTGATCAATCGCAATACCGACCTGTTCCTGCAGATTCTCGCGGACGTCAAGGCGGCCGGTCCAAAATCATCGGCGATTGTGCTGGTCGTTTCCAATCCGGTCGACATCCTGACCTACGTAGCGGCCAAAAAGCTCGGGCTACCCGAGCGCCAGGTGATCGGGCTTGGGACCCAGTTGGATACGATCCGGTTCCGCAGCTTGATCGCTGAGCAGGTGAAGGCCCCGCCCACCCAGGTCAGTGCGCTCATTCTCGGAGAACACGGCGACTCGATGGTTCCGATATGGAGTAGCGCGACGGTGGCTGGATTGCCATTGGAAAAATTTCCGCTCTGGAACACGGCGCTGGCAGCGTCATTGTTCAAGAGGACCAAGGAAAGTGGTGCCGAGGTCCTCAAGCGAAAAGGCGGCGCCGGGTTCGCCGTCGGCATCGCCATTCGCGACGTGATCGAAGCGATCGCGCTCGATCGACACGCGGTGCTGCCGGTCAGCAGCGTGCAAAACGGGTGCTATGGGATCCGCGACGTGGCGCTCTCCGTACCAACGCGAGTGGGCCGAGGCGGCGTCATCGATCAGCTACAAATCGATCTCTGGCCCAAGGAAGTCCAGGGACTCCGAGCCAGCGGAGGCGCCCTCCGCAAGACACTCGATCAGGTGCTGCAGCGAATCGGGTAGGAAGGCTATCCGATCCCATAAGCCCTCACCGCGGTGTCGTTCCAGAATGCGGCTCGCTCGGCAGGCGTGAGCGAGTCCGCCAATTCGCCAGCGGTCGCGATCCACGTGGGGTACTCGCCGCGCAACAGGCAAACGGGCCAATCACTTCCGTACATCAGCCTTTGGCTTCCGAAAACGTTCAGGGCATGATCCCAGTAGGGACGGATCGTCTCGATCGTCCACGCCGCATCACGGACCTCAGTGATCACCCCCGAGAACTTACAAAACACGTTCGGGCGTTTGGCCAGTTCACTGATTTGCGCTTTCCACGTCTCGTCGATTTGCGGTGACCGGATCGTCGGTTTGGCGATGTGGTCAAGCACGAAGATCTGGTTGGGATGACGATCGACGAAGCGAATGGATTCGGGGAGCTGCCTGGTGTAAATCAGAATGTCGTAAACAAGCGATCTCGACTCGAGCATCGCGACGCCACGGTTGAAGTCGTGACGCGATAGGAAACCCTCATCGGGTTCGTCCTGCACGACATGCCTCACACCGCACAGGGTTGCGGTTTGCTTGAATCGATCCAGCACGTCGCCGACGCAGGCGTCTGCGAGCGGGACCCAGCCGACGACTCCGCGAATCAGCGAGCAGGTCGCGGCAGCGGCCAGAAGCGACTCGGTCTCCTCGATCGACTGTCGCGCCTGCACGGCGAGGGTGCCATCGATGCCGGCCGCGGTCATCACGCCGACTAGGTCGTCGGTGGTGAAATCACGCTTCAGGACATTCATCGAATCGTCGATCCACCCGTATTGTTCGGCCGAGTACCGCCAGAGGTGGTGGTGCGAGTCGATCATCTTTTTGCCCAACCGGCTGCTCTGGTACGATGCGAGGAACCTCACGAGGCATCCGTCTTACCCATTTTCTGGCGCATCGCAAATGGCCCCCAGCTCGTCTCGATCTTCGATGTCGCGCTACGACCGCCAAGAGCGTCTGCCTGGGATCGGCGCCGAGGGGCAGCAACGGTT
>JBGTCJ010000589.1:0-13376 GCA_041748895.1 Pirellulaceae bacterium | reverse complement strand
CGAGTCCCACGACTCCGGTATAGCGGCTTTTCGCCATCCCTTGAGCGCGTCTCCAAGCCCGGTCAACACCGCCAACGCTGCGTCCTCGGTTCCCGACGCCGATACTTCCGCTAAGAGCCGATCGATCACCTCGGGATTTCGATCGATCTCCTCGCCAAGTCGTCTCGCGATCAAACGCTGGGTCTTCGGCCAATGCCCCCGCGCCGCGACTTCGACGAGCGCCATCGGCTGCTCATCGGCAACCGGGAGCAAACCGTACCAAACCAGAAGCGGCAGATTGTGATCATCGGCATCTTCGGCACGCTCCAGCAGGGCCGATGCGAGCGGCGCTCGGTCCTCCACCGGTAACCGTTGCAACACCGAGGCCAATGCCAGGCGAACCATGGCGGATGAGTCGCGACGCGCAACATCAATCAGTTTCTTGAGCAGACCACGATCAAAATGGGTCGAGGTTTGCCTCGGTCCGTAAGCATCATCAATCGGGAATCTGTCGGTCAAGGCACGCACGGCCCAGACTCGCGCCGACTCCTCGTCATGCGTCAACATTTCCAGAGCGAAATCGTCGTCGATCGCAGCCACCGCCATCAAAGCCGTCATCGCGTGAATTGCTGGCGGGCCTTGGGATTTCATCGCCATCGTTCGCAATTCGATGATCGTCTCCTCGGCTAGTCGGTCCAATGTCGACCTTCGTTGCAATTCGAGCACGGCCTGCCGCCGGTACCATCCTCGGTTGCCCGAAAGGTGCCGCAGCAGTTGACTGTCCGATTGTTCTCGGAGATTGCAGGACTCCTGAGGTGAATCGTCACCGTAGCCGATCTTGAAAATTCGGCCGCTGGTGCGGTGCACGCCGGTGGCATCGTGACATTCGCCGATGTCGCTCCAGTCGAGGATGTACGCGTTGCCATCGGGTCCAGCCGAGATATCCATTCCGCGGAAAAATGGATCCTGACTAATCAGGAAATCGGGCCGGTGACTGGCCACGTAGCCGCTTCCGACACGCTTCATCGACTCCTGGTTGACGCGCCGTCCATGAAAGTTGAGCGTGAACAATCGGCCACGGTACTCATCAGGCCAACGGTCTTCCTGGTAAATCATCGCGCCGCAGTGTGCGTGACCGCCGCCGAGTGAATTGGCGGCTCCATCGCGAGAAGCCGTCCAGCTCTGCCCTGTATCGAAGTGAAAATGATCGGCGTGTGTGTCGATCAACTCATAGGTGCGAGGATTGGGGTCGAGCGTGTGGCTGCGGGCGAAATGGGCGCCAGGGATCATATGCCACAGGTGACCGTTGACTGTGTTCACGTAGAACAACTCACCCTCTGTGTTCCAATCGTGACCCCAAGGGTTGGTCGTGCCGGTCGTGAGGACTTCGACCTGTTTTCGCGTCGGATGGTATCGCCAAATTCCACCCTCCAAACGCATTCGCTGAGCATCGGGCGTGCCCGGACGTCCGATCGAAGCGGCGCTCGAACTGCCACATCGGCCGTAGAGCCAGCCATCGGGACCGAAACGCAATCCGTTGGCGAACGTGTGGTAGTTTTGCTTCGCGAGCTCGAATCCATCGAGCACCGTTTCGGCCGGCCCATCAGCAACGCCATCGCCATCGGCGTCGGGAACAAACAGAAGATTGGGCGGACACATCAACCAAACGCCACCCATTCCCACTTCGATACTGCCCAAAGCCTGAACCGAGTCGGTGAAAACACGGCGACTGTCAGCGACCCCGTCGCCATCAGTGTCTTCGAAAATCAGTACCCGGTCGCGAAGCGAAAAATCGAACTGAAGTTGGCGTTCGGCGTAGGTGTAATTTTCGGCGACCCAAAGTCTTCCCTGCGGGTCCCACGCCATCGCGATCGGATTCTGAATCTCAGGCTCCGCGGCATAAACCGTGGCCCGAAATCCGATCGGTAACTCCATCGACGCCGCCGCCTCCGCGGCACCCATCGGATCGCCGGACGCTGCCGGCTCCGAGTTGTAGATGACAGGAAAATCGTCGGCTCGTGATATCAAGCCGAAATTCAGGAGCGGGAGTATGAAGCTTAACAGCGTCATCCATGGAGATGAAAATCGCATGGTCAATCGTTTAACGGTTCGTGAGTTGGATTCAGGCGTTTGGTCAGACCGTTGACCATTGTAGCGAAGCCGCACCACCAGTCACCGGCCCCGCTACAATGGCGATTCCCAATTATCTAGGAATCTCGAGCATGAACCGATTTCGCAGACTGATCCCATTGTGTCGTACACCTTTTCGGGATTCGGCGTTGTCAATTGGCGTGCCGTTGGCACTGGCCGTGTGGGCCACCTTGAACTTGGCGCTGGAGACGTCTGTCGCACTCGCTACCTCACCACCGCCGATCGTCATCATCACGGTTGATGACATGAGCGCCGACAGTGTCGGAGCCTTCGGATGCCGACTTGCGGATACGACACCCCACATCGACCGCTTGGCGAACGATTCGCTGCGCTTCCAGTTTGCTCACGTACAAGCCGGAAATTGCATGCCATCGCGGAACGTGATGTGGTCTGGCCTCTATTCCCACCAAAATCGAGTCCAAGGCTTTCGACCGGTCACCGATCCGAATTACCCCGTGCTGGCGGACCTGATGAAGCAGGCCGGATACTTCACGGCCATTCGCGGCAAGGTCGCGCACTCGACCCCCTACTCGCCGTACGCGTGGGACCTCGTGCTCGACAAGCTGCCCAGCGGTCAGGTGGCGCACATCAAGGACGCGGATTCTTATGGGATTTCCACGAAGCAGGCGATCGCGGCCGCTCGCGATGCGGGTGACCGTCCTCTTTGTTTGATGGTGAATATTTCGGATCCGCACAAGCCATTTTTTGCAGAGGCACGAAACGGTCAGACAATCCCGGATCCGCACGTTCCCACTCGCATTTTCACACCCGACGAAGTGCCGATTCCGGGTTTCCTGCACGACAGCGATGTGATACGCAAAGAGCTGGCGCACTACTACTCATCGGTTCGCCGAGCCGACGATTGTGTCGGCGCCGTGCTATCGGTTTTGACCGAAGAGGGGTTGGACGAAAGGGCCATGATCCTCTTCTGTTCTGATCACGGCATGCCCCTACCGTTTGCCAAAACACAACTCTACCACCACAGCAGCCGCACGCCGCTGGTGATTCGACTGCCAGGCATCACCACCGCTGGTTCGATCGATCGAGATCACCTTGTCTCATCGATCGACTTTTTGCCGACTCTCCTCGAAGTAGCAGGTGCACAGCGACCCGCTCACCTCGAAGGTGTCTCGTTGGTACCGCTGCTTCGCGGTGAGCAGCAATCGGGACGAGAGTTCATCGTCAAGGCGCACCATGAGAACGCGGGCGGCTCTCGCGATCCGATGCGCGGGATCGAGTCCAAAAAGTACCTCTACCTTTTTAATCCATGGTCCGATGGTTCCAAGGTAATGGCCACGGCGACCCAGGGTACACCAACTTGGAAGTGGATGGTTGCGGAGGCGGCGACCGATCCGAAAGTCGCGGCGAGAGTCGAGATGATGAAACATCGCGTGCCCGAAGAGTTTTACGATCTTGAGACTGACCCGGATTGCCTCGACAATCGGATCTCCGACGCAAATCTCATTGAAGAAATCCGTCGGCATCGTGAGACGCTGATCCAGTGGATGGTCAAGACAAAAGACCCAATGCTTGACACGCTTCGCGTGCATGACGATCCGGCCGCACGCGAGCGATACATGGCTTCGGTGCTATCGGCTGCTCGAAACGTCGAGCCGAGGAACCAGAGGGCTGCGGGGAATCGTCAACGAGCGGTTGGAAATTCCCCCGGGGCAAACAGGCCGTCCGCGCTTACACCGCCTGGGGCGATGCGCGGGGCCGCTGTCAAGACAAGCCCGCTGCTCGTCGGATCCTTCCCCGATTCGGCCCCTGCGGGAGACAAACTCGAGATCGCATTGCGACTCCCCAACGCCCCGGCCAACCCCACCCGCTTGACCGTCACATTGAAGGACGCTGAGGACGGCAAGCGCCTGGATCGTCAGATTGTCGCCGTCGCCGATGCAGCAGCGAATGTCGTGTTCGACTTGGCCCCACAGTGGCGAGGGAGAAGGCTCCAGGTCGCAGCCTTCATCGGTGAGGATTTCACTTCCACCGTGGCTCACATTCAATCCGCTCCGATTGTCGTGCGTTGACGTAGCGCGGTTTCATCGCGGCGAGCTCGCTTGTTCCCGGTTGCTTTGTCGAGTCGTGCGCATTGACTCGATGCCCACCCATTGCCCAATGATCCCCAACATGACCCATCCACCACTTTGCCGGTCGATCGATCACTCTGCCATCGACGTTTGGTGGATCGATCAGTCGCCGATTACAGGTGACTACACGACGGATCGAGGGATCGTTTCCCTCAAGCATGGGATCCTCCGTGGGGGTAAGGCCGAGGGAGTCGAAGTCATCGAAGTTGATACCGGCGCCGTTCGAGCGATCGTCCTGCCCGGGCGTGGGATGGGCATCTGGAAAATACACGTGCGGGAGACCGAAGGGTCGCTCGGCCAGAGCCCTGCGACGGAGTTCGGGTGGTTGTCGCCGGTCGACGGTCCGGTCCATCCCGCCTTGGTCCCGCTCACCGATGGCGACGGATTGGGATGGCTCGAGGGGTTTGATGAGCTGTTGGTCCGTTGTGGACTTGAAAGCAACGGAGCGCCCGAGCACTCGGACGACGGCAAACTTCGCTTCCCGCTGCATGGACGGATCGCCAACCTTCCGGCAAGTCACCTCCACGTCACCGCGGATCCGGCCAGTGGCCGTGTGTCGCTCTCGGGTGAAATGCTCGAATCGAAGCTTTTCTTCAAGCGACTCCGGCTCAAAGCGACGCTTACGTTTATAGCGGGCGCTTGCGACATTGAGATCGTCGACGAGGTAACCAATGAACTCTCTGAGCCGGCAGATGTTCAAATGCTCTACCACATCAACCTCGGTCTTCCGCTGTTGAGCGAGGGCGCCACGGTCGTCGCGCCCGTTGCCGAATTGGCCCCCAAGGATGATCGTTCGGCAGCCGAAATCGAGCACTGGAATCAGGTTCCCGCACCCCAATCCGGCTACAGCGAACGTGTTTACTTCGCGACGCTCCATGCGGATTCGCAGGACGCTTCGGCGGTGATGCTGCGAAATGCCGACGGCGAATCCGGTTTTGGGCTTACTATCGATCGTTCGACGTTGCCCTACTTTACCCTCTGGAAAAACGCCGCGGCCGCGAGCGATGGTTATGTGGTCGGTCTTGAGCCGGCAACAAACTTTCCCAACAATCGATCGCTCGAAGCCTCTCGTGGGCGAGTGGTCCATCTGCAGTACAAGCAGACCTTGTCACTGCGAATCACGCTGCATCCGCTGGTTGGAAGTGAGCGGGTTCAATCTTTTGCTGAGCGGATTGACGCGTTGTCCGCAGGTAAAACGACGCGGCAAATGAACTCACCGCACACTCCTTGGTCGACCGTCGCTCTCTAGAGCATTGCCAGATTCAAGCGGAAGGCGATGATCCTTTCGCGTCATCAGGCTGGCGATGACGAACACGACGACGTTCGGAATCATGCCCCAAGCGGCCGGATGCATCGGGAATGTTGCAGCCGTCGAAGCGATGAATTCATGGATCGATGCGAGCCAAGATCGCTCGCCTCGCACCGGGAAGACCAAGGGAAACAACGACGTGAAACAGAACGCGGTTAGCAACCCGCTAGCCAGCCCGAGCGTGGCACCCCATTTGGTTCCCCACCGCAGATAAAGGATGTCGATGGTGATTGGCAGTAGCTGCGCGCTAAACGCCACGGCGAAAAGCGCCAATCCGACGATCATTTGGATAAAGCCCGATAGACCGCTGGCGGGATTGCGACCCACGAGCACGACGAGCAGGGCGGCGATCGTTGTCATCAGGATAAATGCCCGACCGATCCACAACCGTTCAACCGCCGAAGCCGAGGGCCGCAAAAACGCTCCGTAGATGTCGCGCGTTAGCAACGCACTGAGGGCGTGAAGATTACTGTCGGCCGTACTCATCGACGCCGCCATGATGGCCACGATTAGCAACGTAGTGCAAAGGGTGCCCATCGTGGTGCCAAGCAGGCGAGGCGCCGTATCTCGCATCACGACCAGCAAGATCTGATCAAAGTCACCCACCTGCGATGCAGGTTCAACACCGTTCGGTGTGACGAGTAGTGGGTAGAGAACCTGCCCACCCAGTCCGACTGGCATGATCCCAAATAGAAAGCAACCGGTGAGCACGACAATGAACACGATCGCCCCGCGTCGTAAGGCCTGGGGTCCACTAGCGGCGTAGAACCGCATCCACTGAGCGGGTTGAATGATGCCGCCGATTGGCATGAACACACAAACCGTAAAGAGAAATAGCAAATTCCATTGACCGGTTGTTCCGGGCGCCGTCAGCGACGAATCGGGCAACGCCTTGAGTTCGGCAAGAAAGCCACCGATGCCACCGAATGCCGTGATCATTGCGGCACCTGCCAACATCATGCCCGCCACCAACAAGACACACTGCACGGCATCGGTCCACGCGACCGATCGCATGCCTCCCACCATGATGTAGGTTGCCGTCACGATGGCGAGCAGAATGGCACCAATCTCAAAACCCAACGATGCTCGTGGGAACAAGACCGCAGCCAAATCACCACCGGCTTTGATCTGCATCATCACGTAAGGGACGACGAATAGCACACCAACAATCGTCACCAGAATCCGCAGCGCGACAGGGCTGCCGTAGTGGTCGCAAATCATGTCGGCCTGGGTCACGTATCCGCCTCGACGTCCCAATTGCCAGATCCTTCGGCCCAACGCGTAGATGCAAAATCCGGCGATCGGCACGTTCAGGCTGACTAGCGCGAATACAACCCCCTCGCGGTAAACCATGCCGGGGGCACCAAGCAATGCAAAAGAACTGAGAAAGGTCGCCATGATCGTGAGCGTGCTGATCATCCATCCTTGCCCTCGGCCGGCAAGGTAGTAGTCTTCCTCACCACTGCGGCTGGCGCGATGACCGAGCCAACCGATGATCAGCAAGCCCACGAGGTAAGCAGCGATGACGGTCAACGGCAACCAAACGCTCGAATCACCGCTCGTGAAGGAATTCATCGGGGGAGATCCTCATCGCATGCTTCAGCTCGTGCCCAGACGGTGAAGTAGGCGACCGTTGCGATCAGGCACAAAATGAAGTACCAGAAAACGGCCCACGCGTAAACAAGCGGGATACCGAACAAGAACGCCGGGCGGTTGACCCATATCAAGCCAGGACCAACGGCCATGAGCATGCTTATCAACACGCAAATAAAGAGTGTTCGTGAGAGCCATCGCGTGCGTCCAGAGCCGCAACGATCAGGCGTCGCATCGCTATCCATCTCATCGCGCACTGCATCCTCACTGTTAGGCGATCGAGTCATGGCGGCCGATGTTTCGCTCGACCTCCGGAAGCTCCCGATGCGCTCGACACCGGGTGCCCATCTGATGCATGGCAACCCGAGGGATTATGATCTTTAACCTGACACGCAGCAAGCTTTGCAGATGAAACGCTCCTAGTCCTAGTCCAAATACTCTCAAGGCGGCGGTCGCGGTTCGGTTGAGCGACCCGTCGCGGCTTTGAACCAACGTGTAGGAACGTGCAGGAGAAATCTCATGGATCGTCGCGACCTGATTCGGTTTCTATTTTCAATCCCTTGTTTGGTCATGTGTGGCAGTGATGTGAATCGCGCCATCGGCGCGGATCGACCTGTTAACGTGTTGCTGATTGCGGTGGACGACCTCAGGCCCGAGCTAGGATGTTACGGGACCGCTGAGGTGATTTCCCCCAACATCGATCGGCTTGCCGAGCAGGGTGTGCAATTCTCGCGAGCCTACGTTCAACAATCGGTATGTGGGCCGTCGCGAATCAGCCTGCTTTCTGGTCTGCGGCCCGATTCCACCGGCGTGCTCAGGAACAACGTGATGCTGCGCGACGCGCGACCCGATGTCGTTTCGCTCCCGCGCCATTTCAACTTGCATGGCTACCGCACGGTGTCCCTCGGCAAAGTGTTTCACCATCCCGAAGACGATCCGGCGGCGTGGTCTGACCCCGATTGGCGGCCGTTTCAGATTTCGTACGGTTGGAGAAATTATCGCCGCGCGGAGAATCTTGAATTGGTGCAGCGACTCCATTCCGCCTACCCGCCCGAAAAACAGCGGGTGATTCCGCTGGGACGCGTGAAGGGTCCCGCCTTCGAGGCCATGCCAGTCCCCGACAATGTCTATCCAGACGGCCTGACCGCGGACATGGCGATTCGCACGCTGGGTTCCCTAGCGTATGGCGACGTACCGTTTTTTCTGGCGATCGGTTTCGAGAAACCGCACCTGCCGTTCGAGTGCCCCCAGAGCTACTGGGACCTTTATGACCCGTCGCAGATTTCTCTCGCTGAGAACGATCGTCCCCCCACCGGAATGCCCAAAGTCGCCTTTCGAGATTCCGATGAACTCCGCCAGTACTCCGACGTGCCACCTGAGGGGCCGATCGCGGACGGTCAAGCGAGGCATCTGATACATGGCTATCGCGCTTGCGTGACCTACGTCGATGCGCAGATCGGTCGCGTCGTGGATGAACTCGACCGGTTGGGTTTAACCGACGATACGGTGATCGTTCTCTGGGGCGATCATGGCTGGCACCTCGGCGAGCAAGGGATCTGGGCGAAGGCGACCAATTTTGAGAACGCGGTTCGAATCCCTTTGGTCATTCGGCCCGGCAGAGCCGTGAACAGCCGTCCTTCGAAGCCCCGCGCGTTGGTGGAGGCAGTCGACATCTATCCGACACTTTGCGAATTGGCGGGAATCCCGAAACCGGCCCATCTTGAGGGCACGAGCATGGTCCCGGTATTGCGGAAGCCCGATCGCCCGTGGAAAACGGCGGCCTTCAGTCAGTACCCTCGCCCAGATTCGGGGCCCGATCAGGTCATGGGCCGCTCGATGCGAACCGATCGCTATCGCTTCAGTCGCTGGGCTCACGTGGATCATCCGGATCAAGTGCTCGCCTACGAATTGTATGATCACGAGTCCGACCCCAATGAAACACAGAACATCGCGGACCAGGTCGATGCGGAGGAAATTCGAAACCTCGAATCGCAGCTGCTCGCGGGATGGCGGGACGCGTTGCCCAAGGGCCTCCCTCGGTCGATGCCCTCGGAACTTTCGCCCGACGAGAACGAATCAAGATTCGTCTCATTGTTCAATGGGCGCGACCTGACGGGATGGGACGGACGACCCGGTTGTTGGACCGTACGCGATGGGGCGATCACCTCCACCGGTCTCGGAAAAGAACGAAACTGGCTAATTTGGCGCGGCAGCGAAGCATCGGATTTTGAACTGCGGCTCAATTTTCGCTTCTCCCGGGGGAATTCCGGCGTTCAAGTCCGTAGCCATGACCTGGGGAACTGGCAGGTCCGCGGTTATCAGGTCGAGGTTGCCGCGCGGGAAGCGATGGGACTTTGGCACCATTCGCTGATGGCTGCCGACGAGCCGCTCGAAGCAGCTCGCAAGTTTCTTGCAACCGCGGGACAACGCGTTGCCATTGCAGCCGACGGAAGCAAAGTGGTCGAGCAGCGGGTGCCGGCCGAAAAAGTGCAATCCGCGTTTCTCGACGACCAATGGAATGAATTGGTGGTCATCGCACGGGGCCCCGAGCTAGTCCAAACAATCAATGGGGTCGTCTTTGCCGAGCTGACGGACCTGGAAGACGGTTTCGCAGCCCGCAACGGAGTGATCGCTCTGCAAGATCACGGAAAGGGGACCATCGCGGAGTTCAAAAACATTCGAATCCGCTTCGACAAGACGTTGTCTCCGGCCACAAAACGACCCCGACCCTGAGCCACATCGGTGATCATTTCACTGACGTACCCTCGAGGTTGAAGATCGCGAAATGCCCGACGCCGTCTGGGTAGCGATATTCCTTTAGCCTGAATGTCCCACTGACCGTCACCGCACGGGTAGTGAAATCCGTCCGCGTTCCGCCGACGAGGTTCACGACGACGCAGTCGAACAGCGCCGCACCAGGGCCAAAGCAGCACTCTTGGTTATCCCGCACGAGCACGAACTCATCAATGTTGGTCTCGCGGAACAGCGTGCTAGGGAGGATGAACCCACGAATACTGATCCGTTTCCCGTCGAGCCCGCGAATCTCGTCGGTCAACATCGACGGATCGTAATCGCCTCCCTTTTCGATATCGAACTTGAGATCGTCAAACGAAATTTCACCTTTCGTTTTGGCAGAAGGACGCGGGGTTTCGATCGCAGTCGTTTGTGGCTGAGTTTCCGCGCGGGCGGAATTCGAGGTCACCGAGATGTTGCCAATTGTGGCAACCCAGAAGAAAGCAAGACCGGCGACAGTCCGGTGAGTGCGGGTGATCTTCATTGGTCTTTTCTCCCAAGGTAGCCACTTCAAAATGCAGTGGCCCGCGAGCGGTTCCGTGCGACCCTGACCGCATCCTAACGGAACTGATCGACTCGCATTTGGTAGTAAATCTGGTTGTCGAAGTCGGCCATTTTCTGGGCGTAAGGGTTCAGCTGGAACTTGCCCGCCAACTTGAGTTTCGTTAATCCCGCCTTGACCGTTTTGCCTCCGGTCAGCGTCACCTCGATCATGTCTGTACTACGAGGTTGCCCTCCGAAGCAACACGTTCCCAAGTCAGGTACGAGAATAAACCGACGCAACATCCCTGAGCCAGAAGATGGATGGATGTAGCCCTTGAGAAAGACAGGTTGGCCATCGATTTCGACAGCCCGATGGGTTGGCAGGTCGGGGAGCGGTTCGGGCTGCTGCAATTCATAGAAGCTAACTCGCGCGTACCCATCGGGAACTTCGGTCAGGTACGAATAGGTGTGCAACGCGATACCGCCGATCAGGATCGCCGCATTCACGGTCAGACCTCCGATCGCGATCGCCTCGCCACTGTATTCGTCGGGATAGCGGCGAATCGAGATCATCGCCCATGCGGCCGTCGCGATCCCAATCAACGCGAGCGCAAGCAATGGGTAAAACGTCTCAATCAGACCAATCGCAGCGGGGAACGCAAGCAACACCGACGCGATGGCACCTCGGCTGAGTGCCTTGTAAGGGAAATCGACCGAATCGGTCACACTCGACAATTGCAAATCGACCGCCATGTTCACCCTGCTCACCCGTTTACACAGGGGTGACCACGCGAGTCCCCCCGCCGCTTACAACCAAGTACATAGCGATTGCCAAACTGGCAAACGCCATCAGCGTTACGCCGACCGGTCCCGCAAAGTTCACAATCGCTGGATCCGACCGCGAAACGTATCGACCATCGGCGGTCAGTGGAAGGGATCGAGCGGGCAAGGCACGCAACGGAACGGAGGCCGCGAGCGCTTCTTCGGTACGGGGGTAGGCGCCGCCGAGAACGGCCCAGTTCCAGTCGCGACCGCGTGTCCGTTGGCTGCTGTTGGGCGTGCCACCCGGGGTGGGAATGGGGATCGAGAAAAAAGAACTTGCGCGACGAACACTCTCTGGGTCAATCTCGCGGAGCTTCTCCAAAGCCGCTTCGGCTTCCGGTTTCGGGCAGGCACGTAGGTAATTGACCACTGGCACTCTGACCCAATTGTTGTCGTCTTCCGCTTCCGTGAATAGCTGAACCAAGCGATCGATTTGGCTCCAATCACCCCATCGCGCCAAGTCTGGGATTACCAAATCGGCCAGATCCTCACGCTCCAAAACCAGGTGCAGCGATTGAACGAGCGAAGACCGTGGAATCTTGTCCGCTTCGGTCCCGTGGAACCGAATCGCCATGATTGCCGCGTAAGTGTCGGCATACGACGACTGATGGTTGGCCAAAAACAGCTCATTGATCAGCGGTAAACCCGATTCCCCAGCCAAAATCAAATAGGCAGCGATCAAAGCGTCAAGTCCCGCCCTGGTGCTCGGCTGCGTACTTCGCAGCATCTTCTCGAGCATCGGGAGGTCCTTTTCATCGCCACAAACGCCGAGCATCGTGAGGTAGAGGCGTTTCCGATCGGCAGGCATCTCCGGTTCGCTAATCCATGCGACCAATTCGTCATGATTCATGAACGGCTTGAGCGCCTGGACCACCGGATACGGAGTGGTTGCGAACTCGTCGTAACTGTCTCGGGTGAGCATCGAATCGGAATGCTGGAGGTAGCCCTGATAGAACTTCAATCGCTCGAGCGGATCATCGGGCAACTCGGCGACTTTGAGCAGGTAAGCCTCGCTATCGGGCGTCAGGGGTAGGCAAGACCAGAGCAAATTGGGGGGATCAGCACCGGAGAGCATGTAGCGTCGCCCTGGCTCGAGATCGCCGTAATAGACCACCGAAACGGTCTCGTCGGGCTTGACCCACTGGTCGCCTTTGAGCACTCGGATGACCCTCATCGCGACCTGTCCTGTCTCCTCATTGCGAGTTTCCCCCGGAACCGACTCGCCGATCGCCACGGCCTCCATCGTCTCCATTTCCTGTCGAAGCGTTTGGGAGACAGCGCTGCAAAACGGACACGCCATCGCTTGACGAGGCCCGAGGATGGCAAGGCACAGGACCATGAGTAGCCAGTACCCCATGCGGGATCGAGCCAATGAATGAATCATCTATCGGGCCAATTATCTTCGGCGGGAACCAGTCGAAATCAAACTCGTTTCATTGTAGGTTACCGACGCGTCGACGGAGAAGGCTCATTGATCGGGTTTTTCGGACAATCGAGCCGCGAGAGTGGCATGACGGCGTTCGGACTGCGGTCGGGAAGCGCCGTGATCGCACGCGACCGAGGGATTCCCTGTGACTAACGACCCGTTGCCCCCATCACCGATTTCGTCGCGATTCAAGTCGGTTTTGAGTCGTCGGGGTGCCGGCCAGCGTCCCGACCGATTAGAGATCGCGACCAATTGGCTACCTCGCTACACCGGAATGCCGGTGAGTGAGTTCGGGGATTACATCCTCTTGACCAATTTCCGAACCTACCTCAATCAGTTTGCGGAGCAGTTCGGTTGCGAAATTCGCGGTGACCATGCTCCGATGCAAGCCGCCACCAACCGCGATGGGTTGACGATGATCAACTTCGGCATCGGTTCGGCCAACGTCGCGACGATCATGGATCTGTTGATCGCGCGAATGCCCAGGGGTGTCCTGTTTCTGGGCAAGTGCGGCGGACTGAAACGATCGAGCGAGATCGGTCGCTTCATTCTACCGATTGCGGCGATTCGCGGAGAAGGCACAAGCAACGACTACTTCCCACCCGAAGTCCCCGCGCTGCCCTCATTCAAGCTACACAAATTTGTCTCGGACCGGATTCAAGAACATCGCCAAGACTATCGAACGGGCGTGGTCTACACGACCAACCGACGTCTATGGGAGCACGACGAA
>JBGTCJ010000588.1:0-4701 GCA_041748895.1 Pirellulaceae bacterium | reverse complement strand
GGCGCTTCATGCCCTTCTTCGTGGTCAGTCTGGCATTGATCCCGGCTTTTATTTGGGACACGCTCAAGCTGACCAATCGCTTTGTTGGTCCCGTCTTGCGGTTGCGGTCGGCGCTGGCATCGGCCGCTGACGGCCGCGTCGTAGCGCCGCTGCAGTTTCGAAACAGCGACTTCTGGCACGAGCTTGCCGAGGACTTCAATCGGCTCGCGGCTCGAAAAGACGCCTCCCAGTCGAAGGGGAGTTGACGATGCGTCCCGCGGAGTTCACTCGATCACGGCGGCCAGGTGCGGCAACGATTGAATTCGCGGTCTGCCTTCCAATTTTGGCGTTGCTCGCTTTCGGATCGATCGAAGCGGCAAGTTTTCTGTTTCTGAAGCAGTCGCTGCAGGTCGCGGCCTACGAGGGACTTCGCGAGGCGATCCGGCATGGGGCGACTGACCAGTCGTCTGTGGAGGCCGCAGCGGCAATCCTTGAGGCGCGCCAGGTCCACGACGCGCGCATCGAGTTTCCTGACCGCGACATCCGCGCGAGCGTCCGTGGCGAACCAATTGTGATCGAGGTTTCCGCGCCGACGCGGTCCAACAGCCCGCTCGCAGGCCAGTGGGCCGTCAATCGGACGGTGCGCTCCCGGATGGTGATGTTGAAGGAGTAGAGGAACGATGTCGAGTCTTCGCAGGCCACACACGACCGATCAACGGTTGCTTTGCGATCGGCACAGACTGCCGGATCGTCGAGGTGCGATGATGGTGTTGATCGCCATGATCCTGTCGCTGTTTATGATCGCAGCCGCCTTCACGATCGATGTGGCCTACGTGCATCTGGCCAAGACCGAACTCCGCACGGCCACCGACGCAGCCGCCAAGGCAGCGGCGCAGGAGTTTGCGCGATCGCGAGATGTGGCTGATGCCATTCGAGTCGGCAGGGAAGTGGCCGCATCCAACAAAGTGACCGGAACACCTCTTGCGCTGTCGCAAGGCGACTTCACTTTCGGCCGCTGCGAGGAGAATCTCGAGGGGCGTTACGAATTTTCGCAGCGAGCCGGCGGGGGGCCGCCCAACAGCGTTCGCGTCACCGGCCAGCGGACGGTGGGTTCACGTGGTGGTCATATCCCTCGGATGTTGGTGAGCTATTTCGGAGTTGCGAATATCGAGCCGACCTCGACCGCGACGGTGACCTACATCGACCGCGATGTCGTTCTGGTGATCGACCGTTCCGAATCGATGGCGGGACAAAAGACGATTGACCTTCGAATGGCGATTGCCGAATTCATCGCGACTCTCGACCAGTCCCCGGTTGAAGAGCTCGTGGGGATGGCGTCCTACAGCGACACGGCGGGCGTCGACGTGGTGATGACGGCTGACCGATCGATCGTTCCCTCAGCGCTCGCAAAACTACCGATTGTCGGACCCACGAGTATCTCCGCGGGGATCGAAGCCGGCGGTGTCGCCCTGCGTTCGGGGAGGTCATCGGCACTTGTTGAGCGAACCATGGTGGTGATGACCGGAGGGCGGCACATCCGCGGCGAGGATCCGCGAATCACCGCCCAGCGGCTCGCCGACGCGGGCGTCACGATCCACACGATCTCACTGGGTGAACAGGCAGATTGCGATGTGATGCGTGACGTCGCGCGAATTGCCGGTGGTCGCTATTTCCACGCCGATACGGGTTCCGAGCTGCAGCGGATTTACCGCGACCTCGCCCTTTCCCTTCGCACGATCATCACGCAATGAACGCCTTTCGGTCACCGGCCGTCCCACGCATGGGACGCTGCATCATCGTCATCGATCGCGATTCACCACGGCGGCAAAGCGGCTTCCGTGCGGGTTCCCGCCGTGCGTCGACGTTCGTCGAGTTCGTGCTGGTTTGTCCCCTCGTCTTGCTCTCCTTCCTAGTCGCGTTCGAGTTCGCACGTGTGCTCATGGTTCGCCACACGATCGACAACGCCGTTTACGAGGCGGCACGGGCCGGGACCTTGCCGGGGTCCAGCGTTGCGGATGTTGAAACCGAGGCGCGTCGCGCGCTCTCAGCGATTGGCTTGATCGACGCCCGGATCGAAGTCACGCCACGATCACTCAGCCGCGATACCCAGCACGTCACCGTGAGGATCACCGCACCGATGTCCGCCGGCGGATACGTCCCCACCCACTACCTTTCGGGGCGCACGATCGTTCGCGAGTTGACCATGCGTCGCGAGGGCGTGCGCTAGCCGGCGTCACGGATGCTCAGCGATCGCATGCGCGCCACGATGATGTGATCGAGCACTTGTATGCCTAGCAGTTTACCGGCCTCGGTTAAGCGTTCGGTTACTTGATGATCCTCGCGGCTTGGTGTCGGATCGCCGCTGGGATGGTTGTGGACCAACAGGACCGCGGCGGCGGCGTCGCGGATCGCGGGACGAAAGACTTCGCGGGGATGCACCAGACTGGCATCGAGCGTTCCGACGGTGATGCGGTGCGTCGCGATCGGTTGGTGTTTGGTATCGAGTGTGACGATGTGGAACTCTTCCTGAATCGCGTCGGCTGCTAGGCTCGCGAATCGATCGGCGCAGTACTCGATCGCCTGGGCGCTGGTGGTGATGCGAATCTTACTCCGCTTCTCCTGGCCCTCGACGCGAGCGATTCGCCGCCCCAACTCGATCCCCGCCATGATTTGTGCGTAGCTCGAAGCCGTCACCGCGGGGCTGATCGCTCGGAGATCATGGTGGCTACAGGTTCGCAAACGATGGAGGTCATCGACGAATCGATTGGCGACTTTGCGACCTGCGGAGATTGCTGATTCCCCTCGAACACCGACGCGAATCAGAATCGCCAACAGATCGGCCGTGCTCAGCGCTTGCACGCCATCGTGCAGCAGACGCTCGCGAGGACGCTCCTCCATCGGAGTTTGCGTCACCTGCTCGGCGTGGATCTGGCGATCGATCCACTGATGTGGCTGAAAACTGTCGGGGGCAACGGTCCAGCGGAAACGCTTCTTCTTCCCATGCTCGTACTGCGTGAGCATCCCTTCACGTACCAATTGGGTCAGGGTCGAGGCGATGAACTGCGGGGTCACGTCGGCGCACAGACTTTTTGCCTGAGCGGCTGAAAATTCGGGTAGCGGCGCGATTACCTGCAGTACCGCGTGAAGTCTCTTTCGCCGTTGCTCGCTCATGTTCGTGACCCCGTTGGAGGTAACAGCGGCATTGCCCCAACCTAACCATTGTCCTGGACAAGCCAGCGGCCGGCTGGCCATCCCTTAATAGGCCCTCAGCGTTTTCCGACGCGATCGGTCTGTGTCCGCGTCAGCGGTAGGCGGATCGTGTCGAGAAGGTCGGCGGGGCCAGCCGTCGGATGCTGGACGAAACCGGTCCGGCGGGAGTCTTCGGCGACCGCGGTCTGCACGTATTGCATCAGCTCCGTGAGCGTGACGACACCGTCACCGTCTTGATCGGCATGGCCTTCCAGCGCGTCGACCAATTGGGATGTGAAGCGACCAAGCCTGCGGTCCTTGTCTTCGGCCGCCTCCTCTTCACCCTCCGACGCGGTTAGCGTGAGCACGATGTCACCCTGCAGGAAACGCATCGCCGCTTTGAGATCGTCCTCGCGCATCGCAGGTTGCACCGCGCCGCTGTGGCAGGAGTCAAGGATGGCGAGCTTGCGGCATGGCAGTCCGGACAACAGCGACAGGTCGTCAAAAGAAATCAAGCCGTCGTAGCGATCGTTCATCAAATCGCCGTAGCGAGCATCGGCGGTGACGAAGTACCAGCGGCCGGTTTGTCGGTCGCGGATCCCGTGCCCGCAGAGGTACATCACCACCAGATCATCTGGCGCGACGTCACGCGACAGATCCGCCGCCGCGCGCGCGGCGTACTCTCGCCACAGCGGCCGCAGCGCGTCACGGTCGGTCAACTGGCTGATGGTCGTGCGATAGATTCCCGCGGCACGTTGGCGAATCAAGTCAGCGACCCTGCCGACCCCATCCGAGGCAAAGTCAAGCGGTTGGATCTGTGGGTCGGCGTAGCGGCTGACACCCATACCCAGAAAATGCAGCCGTGGCGGTCGCGTAGGCGTCGGCGATTCGTTGCTGAGCTCCAGACGGACTCGCTGAACCGCACCGCTTTCGGTCGCCGCCACCACATCGATCGGAATCCGGCGATCTTGGGGAACGCGCACCAACCACCGATAAACGTAGTGATCCGAAACACCCGAGGGCGACTGCGAGATCAGTTCGCACGTGACCGCGGGGACCCCGGCGGCGAAAACTTTGGGCGGTGTGAGCAGCGCGCCGCGGGGGATCGTGATCTCGGCGCGAACGGTCAACTGGCCGTCGCGAATGATGGCTCCCGGATCGGGTTCCAACACGCGAATAACTGGTCGATTGAGGAATTGATTGACGATCGCCTCCTCACCCGGCGGAGGCGCCACACCGCTGACGCTCTGCAGCATCGCGGTGGTGAGATCGCCATCGGCAAGCAAGCGTCGCATCACGGCGGGTCGCTCGAGCCGCTCTCGGAATTGTGAGGCGCGGAAGTAATCAGGAAGCGCCGAGACGCCACGGTTGATCTGCCAACCAAATAACTCGTGGCCGCCAAAAGATGCGTCGTAAAATCCAGCCGGCGTCCAGAACGCCCACTGTCGCGATGGGTCGACAAACAACGACGCCACCGGTTGCCACGCGGGAAAGCTCTGAAAACTTTCGGTCACCCGCCCGCGACGGGCGAAT
>JBGTCJ010000587.1:0-6478 GCA_041748895.1 Pirellulaceae bacterium | reverse complement strand
TATCAGCATCCTCCGCATGGGAGATGTTGAAACTCATATACAAGAAGAACGGACTATCGGCAGACTGGGACTCGACGAACGCGACCGATTTATCGCCGATGATTTCATCGACATGGCGGAGACTGCCGTCAGGCATCTTTTTCAAGTAGGGATTGCGATGCAGTACCTCATACTCGTCGAACATCGTCTTCATGCCATTGACGCCGCTTTCCCATTTCACATGTTGTTTTCCGAAGAAGGCGGTGCGATAACCAGCTTTCCGCAACAGCGTCGGAAAGCTCGTCTCCAGATCGTCTTTGCGAACAGGAGTACTTGGGTTCGCATGGTAGCCACTGGTCGTGGTTGTAAGACCGGTAAACAAGTTCGCGCGGCTCGCCATACAAATCGGCGTTTGCACGAACGCATTTTCGAAGCGAATGCCTTGTCGCGCCAGATCATCAATCACAGGCGTTTTGATCTGCGGATGTCCGGCACAGCCGAGCGATGTGTTGCGTTGGTCATCGACGAGTACGAACACAACATTGGGCTTCGTCTCAGCGGCAGAGACACCGATTGAAAGGGCTATCAAATAAACGCAGAGAGCGAGAAGTCGTTTCATGATTCTATTTGGCGTGATGTCGATTGGGCGGAACGATCTGAATGGAGCATCGCCTATGCTTTCAGCGAAAATAGGTTGCTTGCGCGGATCGGAAACTTTTAAGGAGCGTCGCGGATGTGGTTTTGAAACCATGGCAGATTAACTCTTCATCTTTCGGGACAGGTTATCGCATAAATCGTCCACCGCGATCATCAATACATTCGGCGCGGGCGATTCGGCTCCATAGTTAAACGGTCCATTCAGTGCAATAACCAATGAGACTGCAAAGTTGAAGGAAAGTCTGAGTTTAATTTTGTCTAGTGTTTCGTTCATGGTTGTAAATCTTGTACGACAGTGTTGTCGCGGATTTTATTTGGCTTTTCGTCCTCGGGGTTTTGGATTTACGTCCAGGCGCTTTTCTACTGGCGTGCGCGATCCGACAATTTCAGTGAACAGTGTCGTCATCGCCGCGACACGCTCAGGTTGACTCGCACTCAGATCGTTTTTCTCACCCAGGTCACTCGACAGGTCGTGCAGCGTTGGTTGTTGACTGCCTTTTTTGCCTCCGGTGGGAAGCAGCTTCCAGTTGCCATGCCGAAAGCCGAAGAGGTCACCCGTCTTTTGCTCGACGAGCATCGCTCGACCGACCGGGTCCGAGCCGAGAATGGCCGCTAGATGATTCTCACTGTCCGGTGCCTGCCCGCTTGGGATGGTCTGACCGGTCATCGCCGCAAAGCTGGCCAAGAAATCAACTTGGCTTACCAGCGCGTCCGACTCTCCGGGCTTCACCTTGCCCGGCCAGCGAACGATCATCGGTACGCGCGTGCCTCCTTCCCAAACGTCGTACTTGTACCCGCGAAGTACGCCGTTGGGCTGGTGACCGTTGTTTGCATCCGGATCGCCAAGGCCGTGGACCTTGTCGGGTCCGTTGTTATCCAGGATGCCGCCGTTGTCGCTGGTGAAAATGACGAGCGTGCTCTCGGTCAGTCGAAGTGAATCCAATTTGCTGAGCACTTCGTTCACGATCCAGTCCAACTCGACGATCGCATCACCACGCGGTCCGCAATCGCTTTTGCCAATAAACTTAGGGTTCGGAACACGGGGAACGTGGATGTTGTGTGTCGATACTTGAAGGAAAAACGGTTCGGCTTGGTGTTCCTCGATAAAATCGCGGCTTTTTTTTGCGATCACCGTCGATAGATTCTCATCGTCCCACAGCGCCGCCTTGCCACCGAGTTGCTGTCCGATGCGCGGGACGCCCATCAGAAAAGAATCTGGCGTACCGCGTTTGACTCGAAAGTTAATTTTGATCGGATCAGACGGATCGAGATTGACGACACGATCGTTCTCAACCCAGACGCACGGCACGCGGTCACCGGTCGCGGGCATGATCCAGGCGTAGTCAAATCCAATGTCATTGGGGCCTGGTTGGATCGGTTGGTTGTAGTCGGTAGGTTCGGTTCCCAAACCCAGGTGCCATTTACCGACGATACCGGTCCGATAGCCTGCATTCTTTAACATCGAAGGCAAGGTTGTCCGGTCGGTATCGATGAGCAGTCCCCGAATGCCGGAAGCGATTCCCGTCCCCGGTTTCCGAAAGGCATACTCGCCGGTGAGCAACGAGTAACGTGACGGCGTACAGACCGACGCGACGCTGTGTGCATCGGTAAACCGGAGTCCCTCTGCGGCAAGTCGATCAAGATGGGGCGTTGCGACCTTTGTTGCCCCGTAGCACCCTAGGTCTCCGTAACCAATGTCGTCCGAATAGATTAACACAATATTGGGACGCTGCACCTCAACGGCAGACGCGGGAAAGACAACTGCAAGCAAAGTGCTTACAAGGATTAGTGATCGCAGCGAACTAATCATGGTTTCGGGATTCCGTGAATGGTCCAAAAGATGTCTTCGACGAATGGTTGACCGCTTGCATCGACGACATCAAGGCTGAGGTGCAACTGATTGACGGGGCGCAAATTCGATATTCGAAGCGTAAGCAGCTTTCCGTCAAGACTCAGCGACGCGGAATCGATTGAAAGTACCTGCTTGCCGACTTCCCCTGTTTCGGGGTGATAGACGTCGGATCCGTATCCGCCGGTCCACTTGTAATTCCACTGCAATGCGGTGTACGAAGCCAATTCCTTCGCAGACTCGCGATCCAAGGCGAAGTTGAACCCAATGCGTAATTCGTTAAAGGCGACTTCGCAGTGATCGATCATTCGTGGGGGCGTACCGGTGTATCGAACGCGATAAATGCCGCCGTCCGTTAACCCGGCACGACCATTGTCATTCCATCCGTTCAACCCACAGACATACAGTTGCCCGTCGTATGGATTAACGCGACCGCGCATGATGCCGGTTTCAAAATCATGTTCGGGCTGCTCGCGACGTGGCGGTCCGGGATCTCCGTATTCATCATGACCGCTGCCAACAAACAGGGCCTTGGTAAACAGCACGCCGGGTTTGGGCAGTCGTTCAATATTTGGAGTGTCGTGAAACTTTGCTGTGTAAAGCAAAGTTGTGTCGCTCCAGGCTAGATTATCAGCCAGAATGAAGACGACGTTCGGCGCCTTCGCGTGAGCATCGGTGAACGTGAACATCAGTGTCAGCGCGACTGCAGACGAGAGCGAACGCAAATCTCGCAAAAGAGAATTGAAGTCGCGCAGGAACTCGCCATTATGGCGTATCGAGCGGAAGGACTTGATCATGGAACGATTTTGTGTCCCTCATTTTTTGAGCGACTGGATGCCAAGCGGAAATGGCTTCCAGTCCGTCAGGTTGAAAATGGCAGACTGTAGCATAATCTTACTCGCATCTGCTTTTGGGTGCAGAACCGTCAAGTTGGACGCCCTGTGATCGCCGGATCGCCCTTTCGAGTGATGCCTTCTCATCAGGAACGCTTTCGCGGGCACCTGGTCCGATCCTGCCGTCAGAATTGTAGATAGGTGCGTATTCCGGCTCGCGTTCGCCGCTTTTGACCCGCAGTCGCGCGTCAGGTCTCTCCGAGTAAGCTTTTTGCAGAGCCAACATGGCCCGCAGGCGCTCGGGATTTTCGTCAGCTAGATCGCGAGTTTCTGTCCGATCGTTCGTCAGGTCGTAGAGTTGCCACGATTGGTCGTACGCTGTCACCATCCGCCATCCGTTGTCGATGATGGCCATGTTGTTAAACAACGAGAAGTAAAGAGTGGTTGGTGGAAGAGTCTGCCCCTCAGTGAGAACGCCAGCGAACGAACGGCCCGGAAGCGGTGGATGTTGCTTGCCACCAAAATCATATGGATACTCCGCTCCGGTTAGATCCATCAGAGTTGGCAAAAGATCCGTGATGTGAAGCGGTTGATCGTTGAAGCTCGCATTGGGCTCGATTCTTTCGGGCCAACTTGCAATGAAGGGGGTCGTCACGCCGCCGCTATGTTGGGTGCGTTTGTAAAACTTTAGCGGTGTATTGGAGGCGTTCGCCCAGCCAACGCCGATATTCCAGGTTGAATTTGATGAGCCAAACTCCCCTCGACGCACGCGATCGTTGGGGCTGGCACCATTATCGTTCATGAACATGACGAGGGTATGGTCGCTGATCCCGAGTTCGCCTAACGTTCGAGTCAGCTTACCCACGCCTTGATCAACGCAATCGACCATCGCCGCATAGGTGGCCATGCGAAGGTCCTCAAAGTCACGAGACTTTTCGTCGAGTGAATCCCAGGCAGGGATATTCGCAGGTCGCTCTGGGAACTTCCATGCCGGTCCTGCGAGACCGATTGCCTTTTGTTTGGCGTAACGCTCGGAGCGAATGACATCCCATCCCTTGAGATACTTGCCGCGATACTTTGCGACTTCGTTAGCAGGTGCTTGGATCGGAGAATGGGGAGCGTTGTAGGCGAGATATAAGAAAAACGGTTGATCAGGATGAGAAGCGTGTTCCTCGCGAATGAACATGTCCGCATAATCTGATAACGCTGTGGTTACGTAAAAGTCGTGTTCGGGAATCGGCCATGGTTTTCCGTCGAGCGTAAACGACTTGTCACCGAGAAAGAAATTGGTACCACCGCCCATAAAGCCGAAGTGTCGATCGAAACCACGGTCATAAGGCACGCCGTCACAATGCCATTTTCCCACCATCATGGTTCGATAACCGGCGGTCTGAATGACCTCACCGAAATTCGGGCTGTCCTTTCGTACCGCGACGTACGGGTCGTGAGTCCAAAATTGGTGTCCGGTCGTCAGTGCCGCCCGGCTCGGTTCACATTTACCGCAATTGTAGAACTGAGAAAATTTGACCCCCTGTCGTGCCAGGGCATCAATATTGGGCGTCTCGATTTCTCCGCCATAGCAACCAAGGTCCGAGAATCCCATGTCGTCTGTCATGATGGCGATGATATTCGGCTTGGGTTGCTTAGCCCCGCAGGGCACGGCGAAAAGGCAAAAAGCTAGGCAAAAAATTAAACGCATGATGTTGATCTAGAAATGTTCGTAGCGGGTTTCGAAACAGATACTCATCGAATGATACGTGCAAGACAGCGAAGGTGTAGAACGCCTTCGCTTGCTTGTTTTTGGCGTGATCAGAACTCGGTGCTGATCGTTTCCGAGCTTGCTCGAGTCCCTAGAGAGCCCCATAGTCCGTAGGGGCTGGGTGAACCTGCAGGCGGTCCGTAACCCACATTGGGACTGGTCAGATCTCCTGAGTCGATTGAATCGGTAATGAAACGAACCGCACCGTCTCCCATCAAGACATGGGCCCCACCCTGGTGGTGACTGCTCGGTGGAACCTGAGCATCATTGTCGGTGGTTGTTGTTAGGCAGATCTCTGAGTTCGGTGGAGTGATCGTCGTGATGCCACTGTAAAAAGGACGCCCCACCGCCCAAGAAAACCCTCTTCCTTCCTCCTGGTTACCGATAAAATTCAATCCGTTAGGAAAGGGCCCCGCGCCCCAGTTGCGAGGCCGCAGTGGGTCGATTGCTGCTTTGCAGTACTGCGGGTTTGTCCAAGTACGATTGGCAGTCGCCGTGCGGCCGAGGCCTCTCGACCGGGTTTCGTTGGAACCTAGATCGGTGATGAACTCAGCGGCACAAATGGTGTTCGAGGTACCATCTAAGACGTCTCGAAAGCTGGTAAATTCACGAGGCCGAAACATGCCGCGGCATCTTTCTTGACGGTTCACCGGCATATTGGCATTTGTATACGTACCATCATCACCGATCCCACCACGACCGGTTAGATCGCTCACATCTCCAAGGGAACATCCATAGTTGGTACGCCCCTGGGCAGGCAATCCGACTCCAGGGTCCGAAGGACAGCGAAAGGTAGTCACGTTCATCAGAAACGGCTCGTACCGCGCGATGCTATGGTGGGTCAAGCTTCGTCGCGGGTTAGGGCCGAAGGCAGGAAAAATTCCACCGGTGACAGGATCCACTAAGGGATTGCTGAACTGCTCCCACAAAGCCTGCTGTTCGCAAAACGGTAGAATTCCCACCAGCCAACTTAGTTCGTGTGCGTTATTTGATCTCGACACAAACGCGGCATCCTGCGCCATCGACTGAGCTGCAGTGAGGGTCAGGTTAGCGGTCCCTGAGCCTTGCCGCGGAAGTTTGTTGAACGCAGCATGATAGTTATGAACGGCTAAGCCGATCTGCTTCATATTGTTCCCACAACTCATCCGCCTTGCCGCTTCGCGGGCGGCCTGAACCGCCGGTAATAGCAGCCCAACCATCACTCCAATAATGGCAATGACGACTAGCAGTTCAACAAGCGTAAAACCGGTCTTAGAAGATGTCTTCGACATAGAAAGCCTTTCGAGAAACGAGAAAGAGTAGGATAGAATGGAATAGAATAGAATAGAGCGGAACAAAACGCATTTCTAATCGGGTACTATCTGATTAGTCGTTACCCATGCTCCTTGTGTCATCAATGTT
>JBGTCJ010000586.1:0-8259 GCA_041748895.1 Pirellulaceae bacterium | reverse complement strand
GTCACCCTGCGCATCGCGCCGCGGCTGACCACGCTGCCCCCGATTGCCCCATCGACCACAGCCGCGTACCGCGCGTGATCGGGTGTAAGGATCTCGTCATCCGAACCGGTCGCGCCGAGTTCCGACAGATCGTCGATCACGCCTGATCCGTCGTCGTCCACGCCGGCCACACCCGGTTGGCCGTCAGCACCCACGCTCAAGTAAACCGCCGCCGAATCGTCCCAAGCAAAGACACGAAGTTCAATCGCCGTCGCATCCTCCAGGACCCAGGGCACTTCCGAGTCGTCGGCCAGTGTGACGCGCCGCACAACGCCGTGCTCAGCGTCGACTCGAATCGAACGCCACGAGCGTGAATGGAGCGATCGCAGCGGATGATCGCTCGCGGAATTCGCTTCGCTTGAAAGGCTGCGTTGATAAATCGTGAGTCCCCTGAGCCGCAGGGTCACGCCCGCCAGCAGCAAGAAACACACAACGACGAGCCATGCTCTGCTCATCGAAACCCCCATCGCATTACGCGTGACGTCAAGGTTTTATCCACCGCTACCGCCTCGCCAACCCTCACCATCGGCAACGAATTTCGGGCGGTGATCCACGTTTTCAACCCCGCACCTTTTCCGCGGCCGGCGAGACTCGGTACCGTACTGACGCGAAGTCCTCGTCATTGGACTCACTTAGTCGGAGCTGCGAAAGGGATACACAAACAGCATGATTCATGAAGTGCAAACGGAAAATTCTGACGATCCTTCGGACGCGATCGAAGCCGACGATGCTGTGGCGATCTATGAGCCATTCATCGGCCGATGGAACCGATTGGTCAGCAGCACGAATTGGGAGAAAGGCCGCATCATTTCGCAGTGGCGCGAGGCGTTAATCGATTCAGGCGCTCCCTCGGGTGAATACTCCGATGAGGCCTGGGCGCGGCGGGTTGGCGGGATCACTTCACCGCACGTCGGCCGGTTGAGGCGTGTCTTTGACGCGTTTGGCCAGACGTATGAATCCTATCCCGGCCTTTTCTGGACCCACTTCCTCGTCGCCATCGACTGGGATGATGCTCCCCTTTGGCTCGAGGGCGCCATGCAAAGCAGGTGGAGCGTTTCCGCGATGCGTCACCAACGATGGCAAGCGATGGGAGGGCTCGATGACGAACGGCCCGAGAGCGATCCGATCGATTCGTCCGAAGTCGACGAGGACTACATTTCACCGGCCACTCCCGAGCTTTCGGCATCGACCCAACCGGCGCAGGGAGGAGGAAAGGTTCGCGACTACGACGACGGACCGGGCGACATCCGATCGACTCCCGCTTCCGAAGGACCTGACTTTGGTGACGAAGAGTCGCTCAATCGCGCTGAGCCCGGTTGGTCACCGCCCGCGCCCCCGGCCAGGCTTGACGTCCTTGAGTCGCCGTCGGACCTGGTTCAGCCATTCGCGGGCCTACCGCCGCTACCGGCGGATGTTGAAGATGCGGTGGAGTTACTTAAACTGGCGATCCTGCGGCACAAATCGACACAGTGGAGCGAGGTGAGTGCCGAGACGCTGCAGCGCTACCTGACCGCGTTCGATCGGTTGATCACGGCGAGACCCGCTTAACCGTTGGCATCGGTCGTGCCGGCGGCAGCGATCGTGGCGCTGCACGCCGGATTGCTGATGGGGCGCCCTTACAGTGGACGATCTCGATCGATGGCGAGGTGCTCGGTTGGGCCCCGTCTTCGATCCGATTCCCGTCCTCTGACGCTTCAACGCGTCGGCTGGCATTCGCTCTGAATCCCCATGCAATCCAATCCGCGTCTGATCGCGCTTTTGGCCGCTGCCATCGGCGTTCCCTACACGGCAACGGAAACCGATCTAGGCCGCCAAGCCGTTTCGATGTTGAGCTCGGGCAGCGAAAGCGTCGCGAGCGGATTGAGCCGTGCGGTGGTACTTGGCGAATCCGACGGTGCGGGACTGCACACGCACCGAGACGTCGAGAGGGTGTGGGAGAACAGCGTTGATCGCTACCGTTACTCCGAAGTTCCGAGCGTGGTGGCGACTTCGAACCCCGCAGCCCTATCGGCAAGTGCGACTCAACTGGTCGGTCGCCCGGTCGCGGATCTCCGCGAGGTCATCCGGTTTGACATTTCGCCCGACTGGGTCACGGCGAATTTCTCGCGAGTGAGCACGGTGTTGGCGGAATTGCAACTCGACGGACTTCGCGTGCCGCTGGTGACCGGTACTCAACCCGAGGATTTGGCAGGTTCGATCACTTACTATTTCGATCCTTCGGGTCGGCTGCAGCGCGTGATGTTGCATGGGTTCACGGGCGATGTTAGCAAAATCGTGACCACGATGACGCAGCATTATGGATTGCAGAGCGAACCGACACTCGAAGCCGGTGTTTTCACGCGGCGCTGGAACGGTAAACCCGTTCACTTCCTGCGAATCACCCGCGCGCCGATTGTCTACAGTGACGCCCTGCACCACAAATTCACCGTGTTCCTCGAACTTAACCAGCCCGATCTTCGGCATGGGATCAGCCCCGAAGCCGAGCGAATCGTCACGGCCGACCGTTCCACGGGACGATGGTAGGTCGTCGAAGCGGTGGGCTGCGCTCGCCGCTTCAAGGTCTCGCCATCGCGTCGACCCAAGGCGATCGCGCGAGCGCTTGGGACCGAATCATCCGACGGCCAAACGCGGCGAGGAATTCGCCTTTTTGGTGGCCACCATCGTTGTGAAAAGAGACATCGGCGACGGCTTGAAGAGTCGATCGACGCTTAGGGGTAACTCGGCGATCATCTCCTTGAACTCCAAATCGGTCCGCCAACCGAAATGGCGAGTGACCTTGCCCGCCGAATCGACCATGCGGGCGATCCATGGGTTTGGGCTGCGGAAATGGTTTACGATCAGGATTCGTCCCCCTGGTTTGCAGACCCGAACGACCTCACTCATCATTCGCCGCGGGTTACTGACGACGCTCACAACATGAAAGGACGTGACCACGTCAAACGATTCGTCGGGGAAATTTAACTCCTCAGCATTCATACGCGCGACGTCAACGTGCTTCCACCCGGCAACGGCGATTTGGCGTTGGCACTGCGCGAGCATCTCATCGGAAAGATCAACCCCCGTCACCCATGCGTTTCGAGGGTAGCGTGCCAAGGCGACCCCCGTCCCGACGCCGACTTCGAGAACCCTTTGCCCGGGAAGGATTCCGATCGAATCGATCGCTGACCAGATCCCGCGTCCTGCCACCATCGGCCAGACACGTTCGTAGGCAGGAGCCAGGTTGCGATACAAGCGGCTGGCGTGCGGTTCGCGGGGCGTCGTACGTCGCACGCGTGATGGCTTGCGGATCGAACTCAAATTCATCGTGCTTCAATGAGTCTCTAGGAGCGTCCGAGGCGGTGCTTCCAAAATCGCATGTGACAGTATTGTCATGCGACTCGACCGCCGTCCACCGATCCCGTGTGTTTACCCGTCTACTTCGCCACCACTTTTACAAGCCTGAGACAATCGGTCGCAAAGTGCCACCGATGCTCGTCAGATTGCTTGTTGGTGAGGGCCCGCAGAGTCCGCCGAATCGGATGAATCGGGTGAATCGAGATCGTCGGGCTTGATCAGCTTTTGCCGCCATTGCCGCAGCGGCGAGGCAAACGCAAACGCGCAAAACGCCAGCGGCAATGCGAGTTCGTGCAACAGGAACACGCCGGCCAAAAGAAAGATGACACGTCCGATCTGGTTGGGCGATTTTCGCCCCGTCATCCACTGTTGAATGACATGCGGGTAGGTGTACCGCGAGACCATCAGGTAGGCGAGCAAAACGGCAAGTGCGGGGACCACGTATTCGCAAATCTGCAGGGCCCACTCGGCCGCCTGACGGATGGACGCTCGATATCCCTCGTGTGTGAAGGACTCGAGATGCGGCATGGAAATCGCGAACGATGCGAGCGTCCCTGCGGCCGCAGGACTTGGCAGCCCGTCGAACCCCTCGTGCGAGTCATTCTCCCCGGTCTCGACGTTGAAGCGTGCCAACCTCATCAAGACACAGAGCGCGAAGATCACGCCAACGGCCCACGTCAATCGGTGGGGCAACGAATCGCTAAATCGCCAAACGATGACTGCCGGTGCGGCGCCGAAAGTGATCGCGTCACAGAGGCTGTCGAGCTGGGCACCAAACTCGCTCGATTGACCGGTCATCCGGGCAGCGGATCCATCGAGCGCGTCGAACAACATCCCACCAAAAATGAGCAGACCAGCGACGAAAAGTTGCTCCTCCAGCGTCCAATCCAACAGGACACTTGTGGTCACGGCAATCGACGCCATCCCGCAGACGCCGTTGCCAAGTGTCAACAGAGTCGGAAGCACCGCGAGCGTCAGCCGCCTACGCCGGCGCCGGCCCGCACTGAGCCCAGGATCATGCGTCCGCTTCCACACGCCACGTTTGATTTCACTCACCGTCGTCACTCTCCCACCGCATTTGCCGGTCAATCGGTCGCATTTTGATCGGCGGATTGGCCGTTGATCCGGTACCGGGCCAGCAACGTCGAACCCGCCTTGACGTGATCGCCGACCTTAACCGTGACCTCGAGCGATGAATCGCGTGGAACCACCAACTCGGTTCTCGAGCCAAGCTTGATCATGCCAAATGGTTCCCCCCGGGAGAGTACGTCACCAGGACGTGCCCAGCAAACGATCCGTCTCGCGAACTGTCCCGTAATTTGCCGAATCCTGAACCGACGCGTCGTGACGTCCTGCGTTTGGAGGACCAGATCGAGGTTCTCGTTCTCCCGCGCCGACTCCGGTCGCAAGGCATTGAGAAACTTCCCCGGTCGGTATCGAACCGCAACCACAGTTCCCCCCATCGATGTTCGATTGATGTGAACATTGAAAATCGAAAGGAAGATTCCGAATTGCAGAGCCGGACCGATCTCGGGGTCATCGATCTCATCAATTTGAACGAGCTTGCCGTCAGCGGGCGACACGACGCAGCCGTGATCGGTGGGAATCTGCCTCGGCGGATCGCGGAAAAACCAAACGACCAACAGGAACACGATCCACGGGGCAATGGCCAGCGGCCACCAAACCCAAAGCAGAGTGATCGCCACGGCCAAACAACCACCGCCGATGAGCAATAGCTCGGCCAACCCCACACGAGCAAATGGGATCGCATCCCGCCAGCGAAAGGCATCGTCCGCGTCGCTCCACCAGTAGGTCTCCTGGTTGCGGTAGAACTTCAAGTCTCGAGCATCGACTGGCTCGAACGGCAATTGCCCACGCACGCCCTGACGCACGGCGAGCATCGCGGCGACGTAGCCGGGACGAAACGTCCTCAACCACCGTCGACGCACGTAGCCCCACGCCAGTTCGATGGACATCACGACGCCTCCGCCGGGCTGAATGGTCCGCACTTGCGGATCAAGGCCGTCGGGCAACCGCGACGACGAGGTTGCTGCGGTTTCCACAGCACTGAGGGTCATGGGCAATCTGGCCAATCGAGAGAACCGAGTGAGGAAGGCCGACACGGGGCCGAAATCTGGCCCACGAGGGAAGCCATTCTATCGATGGTTGATGCCTTCCTGAGGATGGATGTTACCCCGATAAGGGATACCGCGGCAGTAGCCGAATGCCGCAGAGACGCGATTGCAGCCGGGCCTTGATCCCCAAGTGCCCCGCCAGGCTACAGGCAAACGGCCCGGCTTGCACCCAGTCGAACGGAACTCGCGGGGAGCGATCCGACCCGAAAAAGTGCGTCCGTAAACGAACGCAATTAGGCGACGCGGAAATCGCGGCCCGATCGACGGCTGGAAGCCGATTTGTGACGAGTGGCCGTCATGCTGCCGAGCGGCTTGCGAATCGCCGTGAAGGCATTGCCCATCGCAACCGCGTCACGAAACCGCTTGCTTGGGACCGGATCGATCGCCTTGCGAATCAACGCCACCAAGTCCGCCGATATGCCGCGGCGGAGCTTGTTGTAGCCCGGCAGCGGCGCTTCAAACGGGTAAACGGGCAATTCACCAGCAAGCATCCGGTACATAACCAGCCCGAGGGCAAACACGTCGCTGCGAAAAGTCGGGTGCCCCATCGCTTGCTCGGGCGCCATGTACCCCAGCGTTCCACTGGCCGACTCATTGCCGCGGCCACGTTGGATCCGCGCCAGCCCGAAATCGGTTAGCCGCACGTGGTTGTCAGCGAAAAGAATAAAGTTGTCGGGCTTGATGTCTCGATGCAACACCTTCTTGCTGTGTGCAAACGCCACCGCACTGACCATCTGCGTGATCAGATCGACGGCAGACTGCCGGCTGATCCGTCGCTGAAGCCGGCAATCGAGTGACTCTTCACCGAGCGGGAATACCATCACAAAACGATTGTCAATGAACCGAGCATCCTTCAGTTGAAGGATGTTCGGGTGGTCGAGCTTCGCCATGATGCGAACCTCTCGCTGCAGATCCTCAAGCGATGATGCGTTGGTGACATACTTTTCTTCGGGTACCTTGATCGCAACATGGCGACCCTCGATCTGATCGATCGCGTCGTAGACGGTTGAGAATCCACCGCTGCCGAGGCGCTTCAAAAGTCGGTACTTGTCCAAACGGCTGCCGATGCGCAAAGTGCGTACCACGTCGCTGTCGCCACAGAAAATTCTTAAAGACACGGCCATCCGTTGCAGGTTTCTTCGTTGTGGGTTGCTTCGAGAGACGCTGGTTTGATGACGTCGGACGTCACAATGCCACACTCCCATCGGCTCACCACCACTTCGAGGGCCAGCCATTTCTGGTCAGCCAACTGGGGACCCATCGTCCGCTGGGTCCTGTTCCACACAATCGGCAAACTTTCGGGGCAGCCCGCGCGTGCTCCGCCAAACCCATTGGAAGGCAAGCGGATTCACCACGTTTCGGGCGCCCAGGTTTTCCGGTCACACAAGTTACTCGCGATGATCGGTTGCCAGTAGACTTTTCCTTTTCATTTCTCCCCAAGATTTAACCATTAGGCCTGCCTTGACCGCCGCCACCGACAAACTCGTTCGCACCGACGACTCGCTTCGCCCAATCGAGATCATCCGTCATTACCTCCCCGGGTCGCCCGGCAGCGTCCTTTACCGCTGCGGACAAACCGTGGTGCTCTGCACCGCTTCGGTCGAGTCGACCGTGCCTCCGTGGATGACCGGCCGAGGCAAAGGGTGGGTGACGGCCGAATACAACATGCTGCCCCATAGCACGAGCCCAAGAAAGTCTCGTGAGCGGGGAGGCAAAGTAGACGGGCGGACCACCGAAATCCAGCGGCTGGTTGGGCGATCGATGAGAGCGATCGTCGACCTCGAAGCTCTGGGCGAGCGGAGCGTGACCGTCGATTGTGACGTCCTTCAAGCCGACGGAGGCACGCGAACGGCCGCCATCACGGGAGGATTCATCGCCCTGGCCGACGCGATTGCCGAAGCGGTCCCCGACACCCCAATCGGATCGGGGCCGATTCGCGATTCGGTCGCCGCGATCAGCGTGGGAATCGTCGACGGACGCGTTCGTCTGGATCTCGACTACGAACTCGACTCCCGCGCGGATGTCGACATGAACGTGGTCATGACCGGAAGCGGACAATTCGTCGAAATCCAGGGAACCGGCGAAGAGGCGACCTTTGATGACCGCCAGCTGTCCGAAATGCTAGCTCTGGCTCGCCGCGGCATTGGGGAACTGACCCGCCGCCAAAAGGAGGCCCTCGCCACATAAACCTCCCATCGACGGTCGCGGTCGGCTGAAGTTCGATTGGGCTTGGCGGATCGATCTTGATCGGTTATTTCCACTCAGAGCAGAAAACTTTCGACCCTGAAATCGCCAAGCAAACGCTGATCCGATCGCTGAAACGATGAATTTCACGGCTCCTCCTATAAGGCGCGCGATCTCGCGCGGCTGGCGAGCGATTTGCGCCGGGGGGCTGATCGTGCTGGCATCTGGGTGCGGGACGACGAGAACCCAGGAGGCGACCGAACAGTTGGTGCTCAGTTCCGCGGTCGATCGTAGCGTCGCATTGATCGACTTTCGGCCGCTAGCGGGCTACGACGTCTACCTCGACGACACCTACCTCAAAAATATCAAGTCGACGAATTTCGTGAACGCCGACTACGTGACCAGCAGTCTGCGTCAACAGCTGATGGCTGCGGGATGCCGTTTGCAGGAAAAGGTCGATACGGCCGAGATTGTGGTGGAGGCACGAATCGGAACGCTCGGGGCCGATGACCACCGCGTCACCTACGGGATCCCTGAAAACAATGGGCTTTCGACCGCCGCGTCGCTG
>JBGTCJ010000585.1:0-4645 GCA_041748895.1 Pirellulaceae bacterium | reverse complement strand
GACGCGCTACAGGTTTCCGGAACGATCGATCGACAGTTGGCCGTGAATGAGTCAACGCCACCGACGGGTCAGCGACGCCCCTCCGGGAATCTTCGATACGACACATTTTATGTCCACGGCATCCATTTCGGACTGCAATGTGTCTACTAGCGGACAGAGAGATCGGGGTTGGCGATTAGCGTCCGTCTTGGGAAAAGATCAACACGCTATAGGGCGCGATTCGTAGGGATGCCGAAAAAGCCAAATTGTCGTAGTGAACCTCCTCAGCCACCAGGTCGGTCGAGGCAACGCCGGCAAAGTCGTCGCTGTATCCCTTCCAATCGCTATTGAACCGCAATTTCCACTCACCGCCTCGCGGCAAACCGATCCGATACTCTTCCCAGAGAAGGTTGGCGAAATTGGCAACGACGATAACGTCGTCACCAGGACCACCCTGCTCAAATCGCTGAAAGGCGACGACCTTGTCGGCGTGGTTGATATGGAACACGTGCGTCTGATGCCCCGTCAGGCCCCGCGTCACACCCTCACGATTGAGTCGCAATCGGATCAGATCGGCATACAACCAAACGATTCCGTGGAACTCGTCGCGATGATCCCAATCGAGTGACTCGGTGTCCTTGAACCACCCGCCCTGCAGAAACTCCTGACCCTGGAAGATCATTGGGATCCCCGCGGAGGTGAAGACCATCGCGGCACCGAGCGTGGACCGCTTTTGTGCGAACCAATTGCCATGGTCCTCACCACCGATCTCGGCAGGAACCCGAGCCTTTCCGTTGGCGACCTCATCGTGTGACTCGGTGTAAATCACTCGCTGCATCGCGTCGCCGTTGTACCGCCGCAGCAAAGCCGCCACGACCTTTTCCATGCACCGTCCCCGATCATCGCTCTGCGTGATCACATCACGAATCGGATGCACGAACCCGGCATCCCACTGCGTCGAGAAATTGGCGCCACCCTCGGATTCGGGTTTGGTGAGGTAATCGTTGTTTTGAAGGTCTTCCGCAATCGTGATCTTCTTGGGGAAACGCTCGCTGATCGAACGGTTGATCCACTGCGTCAATCCCCAACCCTCGGGGATCGCACGATCGGGTGAGCCATCCACCGATCGGATGTAAAGCGTCATGTCGTAACGCAACCCATCGATTCGATAGTCTTCCAACCACATCATCGCGTTGTCGTGAATGAAGCTCCTTACCTCACCGCGACCGTAGTCAGGCCGCGTGTCACCCCAGGGCGTGTGACTGCGGTGATCGTTGAAAAAGTAGATCCCTCCCTTTCCATGCTCCGACCAACCATCGAATTGCCACAAATCCAAATCCGAGGGCCCAAAGTGGTTGTAAACCACATCCATGATCACCGCGAACCCCTCGCGATGCGCCAACTTGACGAATTGCTTGAGACCAACCGGTCCGCCATAGGCCGACTCGATCGCAAAGATGTGGGCTGGGTTGTAGCCCCACGATATGTCGCCGGCGAACTCGGCGCACGGCATCAATTGCAACGCGTTGACCCCCAAATGCTTCAAATGATCGAGTTCTGCGGCGATCTCGGCAAACGTGCCAGGCGTGTCCTCTTTCCGTCGCCGGAAAGTTCCCACATGCATTTCGTAGATCACCAGCTCATTCCAGGGCGAGATCTCAAACGCGTCATCTTCCCAATCAAACGTGTCATCGTGGATGACGCCATTTCCGATCGAATTCGTCACCTCGCGAGCACGCGGGTCGATTCGACTCAGCGTACGACCGCCAGATAGAATTTCGAATCGGTATTCATCGCCGATCGAGGCTTCGGGAACATCGGCGTACCAACAATCACCCTCCTCACGGCTCATGGGGTTGGCACGGCCGTCAAATCCGTTGAAGCTCCCGACAACGCTCACCGCGTCTGCGTGGGGCGCCCAAACGCGAAACGCGACGCCCTTCGCGTGCGGGATGGCGCCCATCCCGGCATGACGAAGCGTTGCGGAAGTGGTGACTGCGGCAGACGTAACCTTCGGGACCATTTGCATCGACATCGTAACCGGCACCGCGGTGAATGATTTGTGGCCGGCCAGAAGACCCGACCGGCGCATAAAAATAGACGGGACGGCGCCATCGATTTCGACAGCAATCGTCCCGTCTCATGATTGTAAACAGGCTCTTGCTAGCGTTGAAACCCATCGCCAGCAAGCGATGCGCTACGGAGTTCGCAAAGCGCCAGCCCCGGCATCACCTTGAGATTCGAGCAGGTCGGCCTTGATCTCACCTTCGCGCTCGACTTGATCAGCACGAGCTTCCCCCAGCTCCTCAATCGCGTCGGCGCGAGCCTCTTCGGCTTCCTCAGCGGCCTGCTGCGCCGCTTCGGTTTGCCGGAGTCTTTCGGTGTCGCGCTCGGCCTGCGCTCGCACTGCGTCTGCCGACTGATCGGCACCTTGTCGGACGGCATCGGCCTGAGCCTCCGTCGTGTCGCGAAGCGCATCGGCCTGTTCGTCGTACACGGTGTTATCGCAACCTGCAGCGAGCAAAGCCGTGGCCGCGAACGTCGTCATTAAAAATCGTTTCATCTCTATCTCCTCTAAAAAAGTAAGCGCTCGCCAAGCCTACGTGGCCGAACAAGCGAAGTTAGTCTGGCCAAGGCGGGCAACTTCACCCGCTGCATCGCCAAACGCCAAGGGGTCTACCAAGGTCGAAGCTTCCAACCGATCACGAACCCGCACGAAAAAATGATTCCCGCAACGACACGTGGCCGAGCGCGGCAATAGCGTCCGACCGAAGTCGAGATCTCGGAAAGCAACTCCGCAAGATCTTCGCCTTCGGCTTCCAGGTTCTCCGCCATCGGCCGACTCATGGCCCCCGGGCGGTCGGATTTCATCGTTCTCGAAGTGTTCATTTTTCTATCCTTCTCTAAGTCGTTTTCTAAATCAAAGTCGTCTGTTAGTGATGTGAGTTTTGACGTTCGATCGAGTCACGAAGCCAACTCAAATTCTGTAATGCTTCTCGGCGGCTATTGGCGAAAGCATGGGATGCACGCGTCCCACACTTCCAACCCAAGAGCATCAATCCGCCTGCGATCACCGTGAGTGTCGTCCCAAACAACAGTGACGCCACAGGGCGATCCCAGCCCCACCGCGCCACGAGCAACTCCACCACCCCAAAACCGATCATCGGCAGCGCGGTGATCAGCAGAATCGTTGCAACCAAGATTGCGAAACCCGCCCCCTTCAAGTGACGCTGAGCATCTCGCGAGTCCTCAACGACCATCCGTGATTGAAGTGTGAGCAGGTCCATCGCCGTGACCGCGAACTTCGTCACCCGCGAGGCTACCCCCTGAAGCGGTCCGATCCCAGCGCTCAAATACGTCGTTTGATGAGCCATCCGGCCATCCCTCCGATTGCGAGGGTAACCAACAAGGTCGTCCCCGGATAATCCCTCACCCGCTCGACAATCCAATCGCACACGGGTTCAATTCGGGACGCCACCGTCGGTCGTTCAGCGTCGGTTTGCGGGGGCTCGCTGCGTATCTCGCTGCGTTCGCTGAGCGGAAGCGGACGGTGTGTCCCGTTGGCGATCGGAATGCTGTTCATCGGAGGGAATCCTTGTCATAAGCAGGTTGAATTGATGGAGCATCGCTCGCTGAACGGCCTGCACGGCCATCGCCCGCGCCCATGGTGTCACGGGCGCGACCAAAGAGGACAAAATACCAACGCGTGAGCCCTTTTCGCGACGATCATCCCGCGGTGCAGCCGATGCGCCCGGATCGGCAGCGCGAGACTCGGGCACGTGGACTTTCTTGGATGGCACGAGGAAGTAGCCGAGACATCCAGTCGCCGCCAGAGCCTGGAGCGGATACGCCCGAACATACTCCCGCCAATCCGTTGCTCGATCCAGCGCCGCCGGGAACCGCTTTGCAGTCGCAGCCCCGGCCGCTCGCAACACCGCCATCTCTTCCGCGATCTCGTCTTGCCGCGTCATCGTTACGCTCGCCGACCGAAGATCGAAGCTCCAGCAAATAGGCCCACCACAAGACCGACGCCAAACATCACTGCCATCGATTCGACAGGACTACTCTGCACGACGCGACGCGCCGCATCGTAACCCTCTTGCGACGACTCTTGAAGCTTTTCGTAGCCATCGCGAACGGCGTCTCGTGCCGTGTCGGCATACTGCAGTGCAGCATCCGAAATGCGGTTGAGCGACTCCGACGTTCCGCCGGCGAGTCCGCTCAGGTACGTCTCGATGTCTTCCTTTGCTACGCCGGTCTTCCGCTGCAACAAACCGACCAATTGGTTGACGTTACCCTTCACCGCGGCTAGGTCGTCACCAGTCACATTGGAGTACTTCTTCTGAATCTCCCCCACGAGGTGGTTCCATGAACCCTGAAGTTCTTCTTTCGTAATCATCTGACTTTCTCCAGTCGAGGAATGGTTGCTTCATCGGAGGCGAAACGGAACCATTCTACGAGATGGCCAATCCGGTCCGCCAAATTCCATCGATCGTCGCAACGGATTGCCGATCGCTGGGATCACTCAACTGCATTTGGCGTGCCACAAATATCACATCCGGGTCGAACCATTGCCGCGGGAGTGGCAATTCTCGGCATTCGCCACGTTTCTCTCCCGGCCCGCGGCGTCTGCTTCAATATCCCAGCCCGTAAGCGGCTGATCGCA
>JBGTCJ010000584.1:0-7123 GCA_041748895.1 Pirellulaceae bacterium | reverse complement strand
CCTACCCAACGACACGCGCCGGCGAGCTGAGTTGGGTGGCGATCCAGCACGGGGCGGACCGCTGCGTGGGGTCTCTCAACCTGTTGACGCTCTCCGATGGCCACAACCAATCGTTCGAGCTCCCGGGACGCCCGGGGTTTGCGTTCGCGTGCGACGACGATTTGTCGTTCGTCGTCGGATGCGAACGCTCGCTTGGGCGGTTCACGCCGCAAACAGGGAGCTGGGTTCCGTTTTGCGAGGGCATCGACGCTGATGTCACCGGAACCATCATCAACGATGGGATGATCTGGGAAGACAACCTAATCTTCGGAACGAAGGATCTCGAATTCAAAACGCAAAAAGCAGGGTTGTACCTCTGGCGCGGCAGCGACGCCCGCTTGATCCGACTGCGAGATGACCAGATCTGCAGCAACGGCAAAGCGATTCGGGCGACTCGTGATGGCCTGCAACTGATCGATATCGACTCACCGACGCGGCAGATCGCCGGTTACGACCTAAACATCCAAACCGGCACGCTGGGGCCTCGGACCGTGTTGATCGACCTCAGCGATGATCCCGCCGTACCCGACGGCGCCATCTTGACGCCCGATGATCAGGGTCTGATCGTTTCCATGTTCCATCCGGGTGCCGCCGACTTCGGCCAAACGCGTTGGTACGGTCTGGACGACGGCAAGCTTCGCTGCGTCTGGCAGACCCCGGGCTCACCTCAGAACACCTGCCCCAATTTGATCGCACACGAAGGTCGTATCGCGCTGATCATCACCACAGCGGTCGAAAACCTTTCTCAAGAGGACCAGGCGAAGTGTCCCAATGCGGGGTGTTTGTTCATCGGCACGACCGACTTTGAAAAAGCCACACGGATGCCAACATTTCTTGCCTGATCCACCCATCAACCAAGCGTACCCCGCGGAGGGAGAATGGATTCCGCGGAGAGAGAATGCGGCTGAGAGGATTTGAACCTCCAACGCAAAATGCCGTTTTCATCTATGACGGAATGCCACGTGCCACGTTCTTCAAAATAACGCCTTTCTTCGTGCTCATGAGGTCTATTGCGTGCCACTGCCTGCACCCGGATTGTGATCGTCGAACCGCGCTCGCCGAATGTAACAAATACCTCTACGGCGCGGCTCGGTGGCCCAGGGGCATGATCGGGTGACGGCTCGCGCAGACGAGGCGTTGGCGCACCTAACGACGCAGCCGCGGCTGATATGCCACTTTAGGCTCCGAGTTCCGTCGGGCGAACTGACAAACGCACATCAAGCCCGTCCACCGCTCAAACTATTCGTTTATAGCTCGGAATTGTACTCGCCAAGCCGTCCGGGTTTTGGAAGGTGCTCTTCCAGGACGAACTTCGGGCGAGGTTGCGAATTGACGAAGGCGGCAATGTCCAACGCTTGTTGATCCGTCAGGTAGGGATCGTCCAGTGGCATAGCGACCTTCAGCCAAGCTGCCAGTTTATCAACCCGAGCTAATCCGGCTCCGTCGTTGTAGGACATCTCGCCCCTTGAAAGCCACGTGATGTAGGTGGTCACGGCGACCTAAACTTTGCTACCGCTGGGCGGTCTAATGCCGTTGAGACTCCGCATGAAGCAGTTGAGTACACGGTCTTCGAGCGTGATGACCCGCTTCTCCCGTGGCGACCACGCGGGAGAGGAACAGGGTTAAACGGTCGGCAACTTGGCCGCTTTCCAGGCCGATATGCCGCCAACAACATTTGATACGTTATCCAAACCGCTGCGCTGCAAAAACGAAGCGGCAATGGAGGCGCGATAGCCGGAGCCGCAAAGTGATCCGGAGCCGTGAGCTGGAAAGATTTCCGTGATGCCCGGCAGGTCGGTGATTCGCTCGAATACGCTCTGATACAGAACGTCGGTCAGGTGGTCGAGGCGACCGGCAGCACCGAAGCCAACATCTCCAAGCATTTGAAGCAACTTGTGACGGCAGTACTCCCTTTACCCGGATACCACTATCTTCACAAAGCAACTGAGCTGAAACTGATTTAGCTCTCCTGCATTAATTCGTGCAGATGCACGTCGACACATTCGGCGACTGCCTGCGGGTTGTAGCCTCCTTCGAGAACACTGACGATCCGTCCACCGGCATACTGCTGCGCGACCTGCAGCACATGGCGAGTCATTGGTCCAAAGTCCTCGCTCTCTAATCCAAGGGAACCGATTGGATCGAGACGATGCGCATCGAAGCCGGCCGAAATCAGAATCAACTCGGGTCTCATTCGGGTGGCGACTTGCTCCAATGCCCGTTCGAAATATTCGAGGAATTTCTCGCGTGGTGTGCCAAATGCGATCGGCACGTTGAGCTTTGTGCCCAGGCCCGGTCCGCTTCCTGTTTCGTCGAACGCGCCCGTCCCCGGATAGAACGGGTAACGGTGGATCGAAAGGAAGCCGACTGAAGGGTCTTCCCAGAACATCGCCTGCGTGCCGTTGCCATGATGCACGTCCCAGTCCACGATAAGTACGCGCTCCAAGTGGTGCTGGGAAATCGCCAGGCGAGCGCCTAGCGCCACGTTGTTGAAAAGGCAGAAGCCCATCGCTTTGTCGGCGAGCGCATGATGTCCCGGTGGGCGAATGAGACAAAAGGCTTGCCGCTCATCTGTGTGCAGCACTTTGTCAACGGCGTCGGCCACGGTGCCCGCTGCCATCAAGGCGACATCGAACGAAGGAGATGAGACCATCGTATCGGGATCTAGCTGGCCGCCGCCGGCACTGCTTAGCTGCTCGACGGATTCGATGTACTCACTGGTATGAATGAGCTGGAGTGATTCCAAAGAAGCTGGTTTCCAAGAGGGCCGCACGCAGCCCATGTGCACAGCGAATAGGTTAACGCGGCGAGCAGCTGGCACAATGCGATCCGCGCATTCTGGATGCGGACCTGTTTCGTGCTGCAGGAAAACTGGGTCGTAATATAACAGGGCCACGTCGCGTCTCCTGCAAGCCAATTGCTGTAGCCCTTTAGCCGCTGCCTACCATCGCTGTCAGCAACACGGCCGCAAACGTATCAATGAGTAAGTTGAGAGATCCTTTGCTCATCGGGATTCTAATGTGGCAAACTCGGTTTCAGCCACGCGTACAGATACATGCCGGCGAGCGTCCCAGCAAAAGTGAATAAGGCCATCCACGCTCCGCCGCCGATTTGCGCGTAGATCGGACCTGGGCATGCGCCGGTGATTGCCCAGCCCGCACCAAAAATCGTACCGCCAATCACGACACCGGCGTGGAACGGCTTCGGTTCGTATTGAATCGCCGCGCCTTGGATCGACTTGAGCCTCAACTTTTTGATCACGAGCATCAACACCGTCGCAACCGCAATGCCGGTGCCGATGATCAAATACATGAACGGCTCCCTGAACAGGAACATATCGTGGACGCGTTGCCAGCGGACGACTTCGGACTTTGTCAACACGATTCCAAAATAGATGCCGACCAGCATGACCATCGCGATTGTTGCGAAACTGGGATAGCGGTCCTCCTTCGTCGCGACCGTTGGTCCTGATTCAGAGAGTTCAGTTGGTTCGTCGGCTTTCGCCGTTTCTGTTGCATCACGCACACCGCTCATTGTGCGATTCCTTTAAAAATCCAGTTACCCAGCCCCCACGTGACGGCCAATCCACCGACGAAGAAGAATATCGTGGCAACAAGACTAGGCCAGCTCAAATTCGAGATTCCGGTGATCGCGTGGCCCGATGTACAACCACCCGCGTAGCGCGTTCCGAAACCGATCAATACCCCGCCGATCAGCAAGCGGATTGCACCGCCGGCGCTGACAAATGAAATCGGCAAGAACTCGACCGGATCGGACGAGAGGAATTGGACTGCGATAAAGCTGCCCACCATAATCCCGAGGGCAAAGACCACGGTCCAAATGCCAGATCGCCATTTGTGGCGTGTCAGGTATTCCAATTTTCCCGGCGCGCACATCGCTCCGATCTCTTGGAAACTCGTGGAAATGCCGAACGCCTTGCCAGCGAGCAAGAACAACATTGGAACGGTGAGTCCGATCAAGATTCCTGAGAACCACCATGGCCACGGTTGCATGATGAAGTCGATCATTGATTCGGCTACCTTTAGTTCACGAAGTTGACGCGGCAACCGTGGTTGGGCATTTGGCTTCCCAAAATGCCGCCTGACTTTGGTTGGCCGCGTCGTTGGTCGAAGCGTCGGAATGTGGACCAGTGACCTCGTGGTATTTCGTCATGACAGGCAACCCGGCGCGAACCCATGCGTTGATGCCACCTTTGGCTTTCACGACTTTTTCGACACCGGCCGCCTGAGCGAGACTCGCCGCAATTGCCGATCGTCCCCCGCTGCGACAATGGAAAGCGAGCGTGCAGTCGCCTTGCGCGGGGGTCAACAAGTAGATGGGTGCATCGTAATCGACTAGCCAACCAGCCCACGCAGCAAGATATTTTAATGGAATGCTGACCGTTCCCGGAACATGGCCTGCCGCGAAGCTCTCGTGATTGCGGGTGTCGATCACCATGTGCTCGGCAGCGACCTCTCTCAATGTGGGTGCCTCGAGTTGCGTGGGCGACTGCTCCGGCGCCAGAACCCCCGGTCCTTCCCTATTCGCGCGCTTCATCACGGCGACATATTTTGGCGGGCGTCGTGACCAATGAGCCGTGGACGTAGCAGGTTGTCGATGCTGCTGACCACCACCACGCACAAGACGAAGAGTCCGCCGGCGGCCAAGATCTTGCCAAGCCGGAAGAGAGCGGGACCGCAACGACGTCATCTTCGGGCTCGATGGTGAGCGTGCTCAATTTGAGCCGGCGGAGATTATCCTCGAGCCGTGCGCGCGTAAGGGCGGCCGATTTCTCGTCGGTTGTTTTCAGTGATCGGCTGAATTCCCGGCCACCAAAACGAAAGACGATGCGGTAGGAATCGTTACGTTTTACCAGGGATGCCATCGCGGAATTGTCCGTCGGTTGACGGGAGAAAACCGGCGATTCAAACCCAACGCAAAGCCCGTGCTGTCCCCATTTGGTCCACAAAGGAGAAAAATCGGGAAAATCCGGGTGCCAACGACTGGAACGGAAGCCGCTTTTTTCCGAGGAAAAAAGCAAATGCGGCTGAGAGGATTTGAACCTCCAAGGGGTTGCCCCCACTAGGCCCTCAACCTAGCGCGTCTGCCAGTTTCGCCACAGCCGCTCGCATTCGCTCGACGAGACGTAGCATTTCACAACCGGGCTCGGGCGTCAACGCCGGGGTCGACAGAGTCCCCGCTAAAGCGAACGGATGGTGCGGCTCGACCTGGGCTCGCTCGATGGCCCGATAGCGGCGTCCGCTGTGATTCCAGTACAACGTCACGCTCTTATCAATGCGTCGGAACGCGGTGCAGGCCAGGACGCTTTCTCCCGATGCCAAAAGCTCTTCGAGGTGATGCGGTTCGACGATCAATGCGTCGGCGTCGAACTCGGGCGATGCATCGGCCGGTTGCTGCAGGGAAGCAAGCTGCTTTTCGACGTTCGCTGGGTCGTCTTTCTCGCTGCTGTTCGGGGTTTTCTTCTTGTTTGTCGGTCGACATGCGAATGTAGCCGACGGCGTGTTCGGTTCGCGTCTTGCGTTGGCTCATCGCTGGTCCGCCATCGACCACGCTGGCCAACAGGAATGGGATCAGGATCCTCGGCCATGTAGACCAAGCGAACGCGATCGCCCGCCTTCGGTTGCGGGCAAACAATTCGGCCGACTTGGCGTTGCCCGGCGAAGGCGTGCCATAGAACAGTTCGATTTCGTGCTGGTCGAACTTGATGCCCCGCCGAATGACATCAACAACGCCTCGCGAGCCAAATTCCTTTCTCAAGTCTCGCGAGAAACTTTCGCCGCGTCGGGTTGTCCGTATCGAGTAGGTCTTACTCAACTCTCAAATTGTTGGCGAACTTGGCCGGCTCCCACCAAACGAGCGAAAACTTTGTAGTTGCCCGATTCGTGGCGAATTCTTCCAGCCGGGATTGAGGCGTGGATTCGGTGGTGGTCAGCGAACGATTTTACATCACCGAAGGAAGACTTTGCAGTTAATTTTGCAGCACGCCAAACGCTCTTGGGTATCAGCGAGTCGCTCGCCAGCGCGTCAGCCTCACGTTCGATTGGATCAGTACCTCGTTCATCGAGGTTGTCGAACACGGCTTGACACACTCCTTTGTCGATATGCAAAGCGATGTGAGCAAGTTCATGCAACAAGACGAACCAGAAATTATCCAGTCGATCATGTCGCAAGGTCATTGCCACGAGTCGCCCATTGCCTAGCCGCATTGCCGCTCCATCGAGATAGGTTTGAGGTAAATGACGTTCGACAACAAGGTGAATCCCATTTTTTGCCAAGAACTCTCGGGCGAGCTTTGGTCCATCGTTCAAGAAGCTTAAACGAACAACCTCCCGCAAAAACGATTCGTCAACAGTACCATTTTCGTAGGTCAACTTCGCTTGCTGCTTTGCAACACTCATTACTCGGATCTGCCAAGCAACCAAAGCGGCGTCGTCTCTTGCATTACCACAATGCGCCATTTGCCGATTGAACACCTCGAGTGTCGTCGGATCTCCGATTGGTTCGGAGAACTTCGCAAGCACATCATCCAGTTGATCTCTCGCTTCTTTGAGCGACTTAACCACTCCGTCCAGCCAACCTCGCTTGACCATCTCGGCGAGTGGAAATCGTTTTCCCAATTCAAGAAAATCTTGGGCGACAGGATTTGAGTTTTTTTGCCGCACGAGCACGTCGGCCGGAATACCAAGCTCATCAACCAGCTTACGGATCATCGTCAAAGAAAGATCACGCTTTCCAGCGAGGACTTCGGACACCTTGCTTTTACTTCCGATCAATGGGATCAAATCTTTCTGTTTCAAGTTGGATTGATCCATGCGAAAACGAATCGCCTCAACCGGATCGGGTAGATCAACTGGGAACGTCTCGTCTTCGTATTTTTCGATCAGCAGCAACCAAAGTTCTAGCTCATCACCTTCGGAAGTGCCCGGCTTTGCAGTGAATAGATCATCGACTCGCGCAAGCGCACGCCTATGATCCAGCTCGGTCTTGATGACCTTCGGCATCGGCGTTTCAGATGGTTTGCGAGTCGATCTTGTCATATTCCGCGTGTGTCCCAATGAACCGA
>JBGTCJ010000583.1:0-3347 GCA_041748895.1 Pirellulaceae bacterium | reverse complement strand
CCATAGATCCGATTGTTGAACAGGACAATGTTGATGTCGAGATTTCGTCGCAGGACATGAATGAAATGGTTACCGCCGATTGACAACGCATCACCGTCTCCCGTGATAACCCAAACCATCAAGTCGGGACGAGTCGACTTGAGGCCCGTTGCGAAAGTGGGGGCTCGACCGTGGATGCTGTGCATTCCATAAGTGTTCATGTAGTAGGGGAACCGGCTGCTGCATCCGATGCCGCTGATGAACACGATCTTCTCACGAGGCACGCCGAGTTCCGGCAAAACCTTCTTCATTTGCGCGAGAATTGAGTAATCACCACAACCGGGGCACCACCGGATGTCTTGGCTGCTGGCGAAGTCGGCGGCTTTAAGGACTGGCAGGTTCATGATCGATCGGGTCAGTGAAATGATTTTGGGTGGAATGGCGATTAGCTGGCTTTGTGGTGAACCGAGCCGTGGTTTTTGGCCGGCTGGGACGGGACCGCTTTGTGGGCGGTGGCGGTCTGGCGGGCTTCCGCCGATTCCACGTGGGGCCTGATCTCCTCCATCAACTCGGCGACGCTGAACGGCTTCCCTTTGACCTTATTGATTCCGATGCAGTCGACGAGGTACTTGGCCCTTAGGAGCATCCTCAGCTGGCCCGTGTTAAGCTCTGGGACAAGCACCGTCTTGAACGAAGCGAGCAGATCACCGAGGTTTGCCGGAAGAGGGTTCAAGTATCGCAGGTGAACATGGCTAACCGAATGACCAGATTTCTGGCAGCGGCGGACGGCCGTGTGGCAGGCGCCGTAAGTGCCACCCCAGCTGACGACCAAAACGTCGCCACTGGGTTGGCCGAACACATCCTGGGGCGGAATTCGGTCGGCGATTTCGGCAATCTTCCGCGCTCGCGTGTCGACCATGTGTTGGTGGTTTTCCGGATCGTAACTGACGTTGCCGGTGCGATCCTCCTTTTCGAGGCCACCGACACGATGGGTCAATCCCGGCGTTCCCGGAATCGCCCACGGCCGAGCAAGATTTTCATCGCGGGCATAGGGCATGAACGGCTCGGTCGAATCGGTTGCGTGATCCGGATGGACAACGTTGATCCGAGGCATTGCCGAGAGATCGGGGATCTTCCACGGCTCGCTTCCGTTGGCGATGTATCCGTCGGAGAGGATCATCACCGGTGTCATGCATTCAACGGCGATCCGCCAGGCTTCGACGGCGATCGCGAAACAGTCCCCCGGGCTTCGAGGCGCGAGGATTGGCAGCGGCGCTTCCCCGTTTCTTGCGAACATGGCTTGGAGCAAGTCACTCTGCTCCGTTTTCGTCGGTAAACCGGTGCTCGGTCCGCCTCGCTGGACATTGATCACGAGCAGCGGGAGTTCGAGCATCACGCCAAGCCCCATCGCTTCCGCCTTGAGCGCGATCCCTGGCCCACTGCTGGCGGTCACGCCCATGGCGCCGCCGAATGCGGCACCGATCGCGGCGCCAATCGCGGCGATTTCATCTTCCGCTTGAAAGGTTCGAACGCTGAAGTTCTTGTAGCGAGTTAGCTCGTGAAGGATGTCGCTGGCAGGCGTGATGGGATACGTGCCGTAAAATAATTCCTTACCCGACAACTTCGAAGCGGCGATCAGCCCCCAAGCGAGTGCTTGATTGCCCATGATGTTGCGATAGATACCTGGGTCGAGTTGAGCCGCTTCGACCTGATAACTGATTCCGAAAGCCTCGGTCGTCTCGCCGTAGGCCCAACCGGCGCGGAGCGCCGCCTCGTTGGCAGCGGCCACTTCGGGCATTTTCTTGGCAAACTTGTCGTTGATGAACCGCAGTGTCGGTTCGAGTGAACGGCCGAAGAACCAGTAAACCAATCCCATGGCAAAAAAGTTCTTGCATCGCTCGGCTTCTTTGTTCCCCACCCCGAGGGTCGAAACGGCGTCGCGAGTCAATTTGGTCATCGGGACTTTGTAGACCCGAAAGGACTGTTCGATGATGTCGGCATCCAGCGGATTGGCTTCAACCTTCGCGAGTTTGTACTCCTTCTCGTTGAACCCGTCCTCGTTCGCGATCAAGATCCCGCCTTTGCGGAGGTCGCTGATGTTGGTCACCATCGCAGCGGGATTCATCACAACCAGGCAATCGAGTTGGTCCCCAGGGGTGTAAATCTCCTCGCTTGCAAATTGCACCTGAAACCCGCTGACACCTGCCCGCGTGCCCCGCGGGGCACGAATTTCAGCCGGGAAATCGGGAAACGTCGCCACATCGTTTCCTGCCAAAGCGCTGGTGTTTGTCAACTGCGTGCCGAGCAACTGCATGCCATCGCCTGAGTCACCGCAAAGGCGAACGGTGATGCCGGAAACGGTGTGGACCGACTTTCCGCTGGCGGTTTCCGAAAGGATCTTCGTCACAGTGAATTTGGTAGCAAGTGGGATGGGAACGGGAGGAAGAAGCCGGCGGCCGCGAAAACGACGTCAAGACGGCTGAAAGCCGATTGCAACGATTTTATCGATCACAGGGGCTGCGGAGAATGATCGAAAGTTACGCATTTTTTGGGCACGGCGATAGGCGTAACTGTACCTCGTCGCGTCAGATTTCTGACGCTTTTGCCCTGCTTTGGGTTCGGGGGCTGCCCGATCCAGGCCAATCCGCCCGTCCATGACACCCCCGACAGGCGGATTGGTCCCATGCCAGCCGCCGCAGCGACGCAGGTCACTCCGCAGCGACGCCGGGGCAACAAGGGGGTCGCGGGACGGGCCGATCGCCGATCGCCGACCGCCCAATGCAGATGGCGGTCATCGCAATCCCCCTCGGCCACACAGGCGATCGAAGCGCCCGAGCCGTTGTGCCGGTCTAAATCACCGAGGCATCCCCGAGATGGTTCACCGGTTCACTCGCGTACACGATCATGGAGTGAGGGAGCAGCGGCACCAATCGGCTACTTGGCGGCAGCGGTCCGTCGAGTTCCGGAAAAATGTCTGCCGGGCTGCAGGCGGCGGTATCCAGCAGAAGGGTCCAGTTCATGCCGCGGCCAACCTGGGGCATCGTGAACTCTCGCTCCCTACCGGTGCTGTTGAAAAGCATCAATAAATCTCGCCCCAAGCCCTCGGGGTCATCGGCACGGGCCGGGGCGGAGATGTAGACCATCATCGCCAGCTCCCCTTGGCCCCAGTTTAGGGGTGTGCCGTCGGGCGCGTACCACGACACATCGGGTACCAATCGTCCGTCGACCTGATGGCCGGTCAGGAATGCGGTCCGGCGAACGGTAGGTTGATTTCTTCGAAAGGAGATCAGCCCCCTCGTGAACCGCAGCATGTCCTCGTTCTTGTCGACCAACCGCCAATCGAACCAACTGGTCTCGTTGTCCTGGCA
>JBGTCJ010000582.1:0-3277 GCA_041748895.1 Pirellulaceae bacterium | reverse complement strand
GGCCACGATCCTCGGCCGTCGCAACCCGTACGCCGTGGCGGTTCGGCGAAGGATCGATTCCACGTTTGCCGTCTGCTCACCGCTTGCCAAATAGGCCCGTCCCAGCCGGACGATGAATTCCAAAATGCGCTCGACCGGATCGCTCGTCACCTCTGTCTTCATGGTGCCTCGTCGATGGCTTCCAACTGCCTTGGATTCAGCTCGGTCCAAATGGGACACCAAGCAGGTACCAGCCAAAAAATAGTAGGGTCCAGGCGATCGATGTCGCGATCGCGAACGGAAGCATCATGGCGACGATCGTGCCGACGCCCGCGTCGGGTTGCCACCTGCGGGCAAATCCGACGACCAACGCAAAATGGGGCAGGAGCGGGTTGATCACATTGGGCGGCGAATCGCTAACGCGATAGGCAGCCAGCACCACATCCGGGTCGATTCCCAGTTTCATGAACAGGGGAATGAATACCGGAGCGATGATGGCCCACTTGGGCAGAATGTTGGGGACCGGGATCGATAGGACCAGACCGATCGCTAGGAAGGCCATCAACAACGTCACGCTGTTGAGGTTGGCATCGCCGAGCCACTGGGCGAGCGTGACCGCGAGAACCGTGCCTAGATTTGTGAAATTGAAATAGGCGACAAACTGCCCGATCACGAAAAACAGGAACAGCAGCCCACCGAGATCCGCAAACGTTTTGGTGATCGCGTCGATTCCATCATCGGCGGTGCGGATCGTCCTGGCACCCCAGCCATAGGCGGCGCCCGTGACCAAAAAACCGGCCATGATCAAAAAAACCAGGCTGTCCATAAACGGCGAATCACCAATGATCGCGCCGGTGTCTGGATTTCGAAGCGCCGCGTCCGAGGGAATGGTCAACCAGGCCAGAGCCGTGATCAACCCGAGCAACGCGACACCGGCAAAAATCAACCCACGCGTCTCGTCGGCCGATAATTCTTGGGTCTCCGGGAGCGGGGCGTCGGCGTCGTAGACGCCGAGTCTCGGTTCGACAATCCGATTGGAGACAAAGGTGCACACCACGATCAACAGGAGGCTCGAACCGATCCCGAAGTAGAAGTTGGCGGTCAGGTCGATCGACTGGGAGGGATCGACGATCGCGATCGCATCGTTGGCCATCTCAGCCAAAATCCCGTCGATGGGCTTGACCAGGAAGTTGGCACCGAACGCGGCAGCGACACCGGCAAATGCCGCGGCTAAGCCTGCCAACGGATGACGTCCCAAACTGTGAAAGGCCACCGCACCAAGCGGAATCAGAACCAGATATCCCGCGTCGCTGGCGATACTCGACAATACACCCAGGGTCACCAGGATGGCGGTCATCGCTTGGGGTGGAGCGATGATCACAATTTTTCGAATCAAGGCACCGATCAGCCCGGCCTGCTCTGCCAACCCCACGCCGATCATCGCGACCAAGATGATCCCCACGGGGCCAAAGGTGATGAAGTTCGAAACCACGGAGGTGAACACAAAACGGAGCCCCTCGGGCGAGAGCAAACTACGAATGGTCGTCGACGTTTGCTCCAATTCGTAGGTCACGGGATTGATCCGCTGGTACGTCGCGCTGATTCCCATCCACTGCAAGAGGTGGGAGGCGAAAAAGATCAGGACGATGAGACCGAAAAAAAGGACCGCGGGATGCGGGACCTTGTTTCCCAGCCTTTCGATCCCATCGAGTAGCTTGGGGAAGATGCCCGTGGGTGCGTCGACCGCGCTTGACATCCGGCTCCACCAAAAAAAGGAAGGGTTCCAAGAAAGGGGGCGATCCGCTGCAGAGCCAACGTGAGCGACCGGAAAGCGGTGACTTCACGTGAAGACGCGGCTTATGGTAGCGTCGCGTTGCAGCGATGCCACGCCCCTTCGACCTCAGCGAGTGATCGCAAAATCACTTGGCCACGAAATCACTTGGGCACGAGAACAAAGGGGTCGCCGGTTCCTAGGCACGCGGCCGAATTGTTGTTGAGGAACGAATTCTGCGTGGCACGGCACAGTTCCATCAATTCGTGCGTGTCTCGCAGCAATTCGATCCAACAGACGTCTTCGGCGGCCGCCTTGAACTCGAGTCTTTCGGCGACTTCGGCGATCGCCTGAACATCGTGGCTGCGGGCGACGGCGCCCAGCCGCGACGCGAGCGCCTGAAGGCTGTCGGTGTCTTGATTGTCGATTGCCGCTGCCAACCTCTCGATCTGCTGGCCAATCGCGATCGCGGTTTGCTTTTGGACAAACATCCCCGAGCTGATGACGAGTTTGCGGCAAGTGGAAAAAGAGGCCGCAAAACGCTCGACCAACTCTGGGTCGAACTGGGTACCCGCGCAGCGACGGAGCTCGGAGATTGCTTCGTCATGGCTGCAGCCTTTGCGGTAGACCCGGTCCGAGACCATCGCATCGTAGCTGTCGGCAATCGTCAAGATCCGAGCACCGATCGGGATATCGGCTCCCTTTGGTAGCCCAGAGCGCCGGCCGCGACCGCTGTAAAACGCGTGGTGCGTGCGGATGATCTCCGACAGTTCGTCACAATGGAACGCGCTGGCGATGATTTCGACGCCGATCCGAGCGTGTCTACCCATCTGTTTCCACTCTTCATCAGTGAGCGGTCCAGCCTTGAGCAGGATTTGATCGGGAACGCCAATTTTTCCGATGTCGTGCAGTAGACCCGCGATTTCGAGTACGAAAATCTGTTTTTGGTCGAGCAGTCCGCTGGCCATGCGTACGCAGTGGTCCGCGACGCGGCGGCTGTGCTCGGCGGTCGATGCGTCGCGATAATTGAGAGCCGACACGAGCGCCGTGACGGCTGGGAAGGGGACCGTCGCCTGATCGCCAGCGACCTCACCGATCGAGCCGATGCTTCGAGTGTCGCAATGTCCCGCGATCGCAACGGCTTCACTGTAGGGAACGACTTGGTTCCTACCGTTTCGCTTGGCCACGTAGAGGCACGCGTCGGCTTGATTGATCAGTTCCTGCGGGTCACCGGCGCCGAAACATAATTCGGAGACGCCGACGCTGACGGACAACCGCAACTCTCTGGGTTCATCCAAGCGGATGGCCTCGATCGCTTGACGAATGCGTTCGCCCGCTTCAGCCGCCTCCTCGAGTCGCAAGCCCGGCAACATGATGCAGAACTCTTCACCGCCGTATCGACAAACGACTTGCGCCTCGCGGTGCAGCGCGTGCAGCACTCGCGCGACTTGTCGCAGCACCTCGTCACCAATGTGATGGCCGTAGGTGTCGTTGACACTCTTGAAGTGATCGTTGTCGACCATGATG
>JBGTCJ010000581.1:0-3527 GCA_041748895.1 Pirellulaceae bacterium | reverse complement strand
TGCCGTCAAGCCGCGGGAGCCCGACGAACCGGCGGATGCCGTTGACGACGTTCCGCCGACGCTATTCGCCGCCGCGCCCGCGGAATCGATCGAACCGTCGACATCGATCGAGATCGAGCAATTGCTCTCGCAGTGGCTGATCGATGACGCGGAGGCCGCCAGCGGATTGTCGCCAGCGGAAACGGTCGCGGTCATTGATCGGTCCTCGGACCCGATCACGGAGGCCGCTCCGGCGTGGGTGCCGGGGTACGTGGAGCATGACTTTGCCAATCGCTCGGGCCCCTCAAAACGCCTAGCGCTGCTTCGTACCGGAGGCGACGAGTCGACCGAGGCTGCCGTCGCCAAAGCGCTCGCGTTCCTGGTCGCCGATCAGCGCGCCGACGGTGCCTGGGATCCGCTCACCAGCGGCGCTGGGCGCGAGACCTTCACGCTCGGTACCGACCGCGGTTCCGCGGGGAAACGGTCGACGACTGGAATCACCGGACTGGCGCTACTGGCTCTGCTGGGCGCGGGACAGACGCATCACACGGGCGAGCATGCCGAGAGTGTCCGCCGCGGGTTGGTCTACTTGATTCGTGCCCAGGCACCTGACGGCTCGCTCGCCGGGGCGGCGACCGTCTACGAGGCGAACTATTGTCATGGAATGGCTGCGCTGGCGATCTGCGAAGCGGCCGCGATGACCGGTGATGCGGCCGCGGTGCGATCGGCCGAAGCCGCGATCCGCTACACCCTTGCGCAGCAGCACCCGACGACCGGAGGTTGGCGATACACGCGTGGAGACCCGGGGGATCTCAGCCAGTTGGGGTGGCAAGCGATGGTGCTCGAGTCTGGACGAGCCGCAGGCATCGAGGTCGACCGACGGGGCACCGACGGGTGTGCCCGCTTCCTTCGCTCGGTCCGCTCGGGCCAGCGGGGAGGGTTGGCGAGTTATCGACCCGGAGAGGCGCCGAGCCGGACGATGACGGCTGAGGCGCTCGCCTCACGACTGTTGCTCGGTGAATCGGTTCCCGCCGATGAGATTGCCGAAGCCGAGACGTACCTTTTGCGGCAACCGCCCGGTGTCGGTCGCGACAACTACTACGGTTGGTACTACACCTCCCTGGCGCTTCATCAGCTTCAGGACAACGCTTGGCGAAGCTGGAATGAGGCGCTCAAGTCGCACCTGTTGTCGCGTCAATTGCCCGAAGGGAGTTGGCCGACCGACAGCGAGTGGGGCGGTTATGGGGGCAGGGTCTACACCACCGCCACCGCGGCCCTCTGCCTGGAGGTCTACTACCGCCACATCAGTCGTGCGACGCTCGCGCCATGATCCAGGGCGTGAACAACGCCACGAAACAGATGCCCAGTGCGACGGGAACCGGCGCGGCCGCCAACGAAACTACCCCGGTCAACAGCATCCAAGTCGATGGGTGTGCCAGCCATGGCATCGCAAAATGTTGGTACTTCAGCGCGAGCAACACGGTCCCAATCGCGATCGCGATGCCGATCATCCATCGGATCCCGATCGTCAGCCAAATCGGGGTTACCAAAACGGACACCGCTGGCGACTTCTTCGCGGCTCCCGCCGATCGCAGGACCTGCGCGACCTGCCAATGGTCCGATGGGGTGGTGATCGGTGGCAACCAATCGTTTTGAATTTCACTCGAGGTTGAAACCCGCGCCAGATACTGCTGCCATCGACTCTCGCTATCTTCCCATCGAGGTGGATCATCGTCTTGCGGTGGGCCGTTGATCGGCGAAGATCCGGACGGATCGACCGCGACGGAGGACAAGGCGTCTGGGGATACGGCAACGGGGGATCGCTGTCCCGAACCTGCCCCCGGCACGTTGGCGTCACGGGTGAGGCTCTGGAACCGCATCACCCAGGGCCGCAACCAAGTACTGACTTCGTCTTGGGGACGCTCCGATGCGCGGTCCAGGGACGATTCGGTGATCGCCCGAACCGACTCCGCCAAAGCCAGCAGTCGGTCTTCGGGTTGAGCCGAAGCCCAAGGTTCCTCAGCGATCATTCGGACCTGATTGCGTTGGGCGTGCGATTCGCCGGCCTCACGGTAGAGCGCAACCCAAGTGTCGCCGACGGTGACGTCTTTCAGGCTCGGTAGATCACGCGGCAAATGTCGAGAATCGATCGGCATGCGAGCGACCAGGATCACCGATTGGGCCAATCGGCTGAGCCCAAGCGGAACTCGCAGCGACCGTTTCACTCGACTCCACTTGGCCGGCTTTTCCGCGGCCCAAACCTGGACCGGATCGATCCCTTCGGGGAGATCGATCCAGACTTCGTCGTTACCACCGGGGTCGAGATCCCAGCGGCAGATGGCGATCACTTCATCGGCCGACTTGGGGAAAAGTTGGATATCGTGTGTCGCCGCATGGGGTGCGCTCGACTGCGATGGCGAGGGTTCCAATCGAATCACCGATCGCTCGGCGGGGATACGAAAAACGATCGAATCACGGGTCCACCCGCTGGGCAATTGTCGGAGCATCTCGCTCACGGCCGAGCTTTGCGAGTCCGGGCCGCGACGTCGTGGCGACGCCTTGGTTTCCGCAATGTGGGCGGGGCCGTCGATGGCCGTCGCGCCGCTTGCGTTCCAACGAAGCGGTTGACCGTCGATCGTTCGCGGCAAGACCATCAAGCGTTCACTGTTGCCACTGCCTAGAACCGCGACGGTGGGAACTTCCAATTGGGTCTCCAGATCGGTCTGCCGGTTACCGCGAATCGTGAGCGTCACGTGCCCAGCCAACCGCTGCGCTTCGCTCGGTCGGATGCGAATGATTTGCAAGGTCGGATCGATTGCCGGTTGGCGCGACCAGGCTTCGGCCGGTTCCACCTCGAGTTGGTCGCACCACGCCGTCGGCAATTCGATATGAACGAAATCAATCGATCTCTCCGCCGTCGTTCCGATCGCCCTCGGCTTCACATCGATCCAGGCCTCCATCGACCAACGCGACTGCGACCATCTGAGCGTCGTTCGCTGACGACGATCCAAAACGATGGGTCGACGATCAATACGGAATGATCCCGGCAGGTAGGGCTTTGCGGTCTCGATCTCCGGGAGCGATGCCGGTGGCAAATCAAGATCCCACGTCCAGCAGGGAACCCATCCGCCGGCGAGTTGATTAGCGGTACCCAAGGCGGGCGTTGTTGCCTCGGCCAGTCCCGTGGGACTGGATTGCTCGACACGCATCGACTGATCGCGCGTGAGCGTGTAAATCCCGGTGGTGATCGGATGCGGTTCGATCCGAAAGCGAGGTGGCTGAAACGTCCCCGCCGTGGAGGGTTTGAGCAGTAGAACGCCGCGCACGCGAAAGGGCTCGCCTGGGCCGACCGAGGGCAGCGCGATTTCGGCGCGACCCGCAACCGTTCGGGGCAGTCGGGCGACCGGGGCGCCGTTGATTGTCAGCGATCTCAGTTCACCGCCCGATGGCATCGCCAAGCGTAGCGGGCCGAGCGACTGATCGCCCGGGGTAATTGTGGCGGTGTAGGTCAACATCAAATCGGTAGGACGAACATGAAGATGGTGCAG
>JBGTCJ010000580.1:0-3323 GCA_041748895.1 Pirellulaceae bacterium | reverse complement strand
GCAGGCCACAAGAATCTCAGCCGTTCGCGGTCCGACGCCGGGGATCGTTTGCAGCCGCACGATGCGAGGGTCACTCTTGCCGATCCCTTCGAGCTTTTTGACGACGACGTCCATCTGCTGCGTTAGTGAATCAAGGATCGTCAGCTCGATATCGAGCTCTCCTCTCCACAACTCGTTGGGGCCGCATTGGGCCAGCGGTTTGCGGAAGGAGTCAATTCGCTTGCGGCCGGTGTGCCAAGCTTTGTCGCCGGTGTCAATGGTGATACCATGGTTGACGAACCAGGCACGGATGGTGTTTTTGGTTTTATTGATGCGTCCGTCGAGGACCTTTCGGTACTTGACCAGCGCTCGGAATTCGCGGTGTTCTTGAGACGGCACGTGGACGGGCTTGAGTTCCCTCATGGCGGCCATAAGAGCGAGCTTGAGGGCGTCGTCTTTGTCGGTTTTGCGTTTGACGTTGGCCCATCTCCAGGCCTCCTCGTTGGTAGAGCAGACGAGCGTCGTGAGCCGCTGGGCTTGGGCCAGGTCAGTGATCCAGCCCGAAGGTCCGCAGGATTCCATCACCACCAGATCAGCCTTGTTGTCGCGAAAGACCGCAGCGATATGCTCGCGCTGGGTGGGCGAGGTGAGGAACCGGGCCTTTCGGGATTTGGTGTCAAAGTGACAGCAGGTGGTGTTGAATTTGCCGAGGTCAAGAGCGAGAATCATCATCTGGACTGAATCCTTGTGTTTGGTGGGTGGCAAGCATGTGACTGACAGATGGCGTCTGTCTTGATCACGGGTCCGAGTCGCCAGTTTTTTAACGAATGGCTCCCACCCATCAAACCTCGGACTTACATGGATTCTTTCCCCGACTGATGGCCATGCCCAACTCGATCACAATGCGCAACAGCGCGGACAACATGGACGTCGTCGCTCAAGACGAAACCTTCGTCGATTGCATTTCCGAGGGCTCGCACTTTGAAGGATCGATACTCACCCGGGTCACATTTACAGACTGTGACTTGTACTGGGCGTCATTCTTCATGGCTGAACTTACTGACGTGACGTTCGAACGTTGTGATCTTCGTGGTTCCGACTTCAAGGAGGCCAAAATGCGCAACTGTCGGTTCCTTGGCTGCGACGTTGGTGATGACGCAATTGGAGGCAAAACGGAATTTGGTGATACCGACCTGTCTACGGTACAATTTGTGAATTGTCGTGGCAGATGAGCCCGCGTTGCTTGGACGTGCAAAAGAGCGGGGAATAATCGCGTGCACCGGAGTACGCGAGTCGGCCGGTTTTGAAGTTGAGAATCTTTCGCGCGTACCCGGTGACGCGTGGCGTTCGCCCGCGATCGCCTGCTGGCGACATCGAAGTACAATCCAACCCAACTACTCACGGTGTCGTTAGCGGAGTGCGTCTAAAGCCCGAGTTTGCTTTGTGATGACAGAGGACGAACAAGAACACGATAGGGTCATCGCGGATTGCACCGAGACACTCGATGCTTCTCCAGACGATGTCATCGCCCTAGTCAAGCGTGGCCGGGCTTGGTATCGGAAGCAGAGCTACGACAACGCGATTGTCGACTTCGATAAGGCGTTGAGCAGGAATACCGACCGCGTCGACGCCCGCTACACACGCGGGCTGGCTTTCAGCAAAAAGGGTGAGCACGACCTAGCCATCACGGATTTCACCGAAGCGATTCTTGGCGGTCTTGAGGAAAACTGCCTCCCCCACTGCTACTACAACCGAGGCCGCTGCCGCTTCCTGAAGGGAGCGCATGACGACGCGATTGAGGATCTCAACGAAGCAATTCGTCTCGACCCCCAGCACGCCAGGGCCCAAACGACACGTGGTCTTGTTTGGCAACACCTCGGCGACTTCCGAAAGGCGATCGCGGACTTCGATCTCGCGATCCGGAACGATCCCGAGTCAGCGGACGCCTACCATAACCGGGGCAACGCCTGGGTGTATCCCGGCAGGCTCCGCAAGGGGATCGCTGATTTCACGCGCGCGATCCACCTCGATCCGAAGAGCGCCGTCACTTACACCAGCCGAGGTGTCGCTTGGAGACGCAAGGGAAGATACGCCGAAGCACTCGCTGACTACGAACATGCCCTCGAACTCGATCCTCACTCGGCGCAACGGCGTGCTGTCCTCGCCGAGTTCTTGGCGATTTGCCCGCAGAGTCACTACCGCGACGGGTCTCGCGCGTTGGAACTCATCACCGAAGCGTGTGAACTCACCGACTACAGCGATGCGGATTACGTCGGCTGTCTCGCTGCCGCTTACGCGGAACAAGGCGATTTTCCGTCTGCGATCTCGTTTCAGAAGAAGGCTCTCAACCTCGCCACCAAGGACGACGACAAAGAAGACATGCGGCGCTACCTTGAGTTGTACGAAGCGGGCGAACCTTGCTGGATGGACCCGCCCACCTATTGCGAGCGACGGGCTTGAGGCGAACGCGACGATGGTTGCGCGGTCGATTCCGATGCCTGATGGCGCGCGGCCTTCCTGTGTCTCCGTGTTTCCAAAACAGCTCTGGCATCCGTCGACGGCAAACTACCTGGGGCCGACCATTCATTGCTTGATCGGTCGATTCGGCGCCGGTAGACTCAGGTTCCGTGTGCCATGTAGATCAGGGCGTCAACGTCGCGCCGATAACGAACCAAGCAATCCACCCCAGCCCTCGGGGTGCCGTGTCCTGATCGCCACGTGCTCGGATCAGGCGGGGTGATTGTCGTCGTTCGTCGGACTAGGAGACTCAAAGCTGACGCCACCAGACAATAAGAAAACGCCCAACGAGGGATACGTCTACTTCGGATTGCGTGGCGCATTTGATCCGGATGAGATGACACTTCGACTCGGCATCAGGCCAACGTCTTCGTGCGCACAAGGTACAAGGCATCCGGAACGCGGCCTTCCAAAGACCTCGCTATGGGAAGTCTCAACCGAACGAATCGTCGCTGAGTGCATCGACGTTTACGAACTGGCCGATCAAATAGTTTCCAAACTCGAAGGAAATGCTCTACAAATCAAAGACGCTATCGCCGAATTTGATCTTTACGCTGTGCTTGAGGTCGTACTCTATTTCTCGACTGATGAAGGCGTATCGACGCCTGCGATAGGATTTTCGAACCGTGTCCTTGTTTTCCTTGCAAAGGTGAATGCTTCGATTGACATCGATACGTACATACTAGCTAAAGAGACCTGTGCAGAACTCGACTCCACTGCGTCTCGGAAACAATCCAACGAACAATGAAATGCACGGGAGTTGCGGTTCGCGCGTGTCCTGATGGCCAGGTCTCTCGCCGCAACCCCGTGATTTCGGTCGTTATCCG
>JBGTCJ010000579.1:0-2656 GCA_041748895.1 Pirellulaceae bacterium | reverse complement strand
GCCAACGTTGATGTCGCGAAAGGACCAGTTGGTCGTCCAATAACGAATCGGAGCCTGCTGAACAACGGCGCTGACTAGAACGCGGTTCGCCGCTGCTGCGGCCGAAAGCGGTGTGACATCGTCCATTCGGTCGCCGCTGGCACGGTAATCGACAGGGCACTCTGCCAGCGCCTCCTGGCCGTAGCACTCAGCGGGGCTCCAAAACGAGACCAATCCGCCTCCGGGACAGTGCATCCACCCAATCACCATGAGGACAGTAATCGGGAAACCCAAACGACGGTTCGGCCTGATCGTAGTCGAGATCAATTGCTCGTTCCTCGAAGAATAGGCCTATTCGAAAAGGGGGTGTGACCTCATCTCATTTGGCGCTAACTCGTATCTGTTCTCGGTTCACTGTAGCGTTCCAGTCTACAACGCCAAACCGAGCCGAGACCGCACGGCAGAGAAAGTTCCCTCAGGCCTGCCGTGAATCAACCGCTACAACAAGCTTTCAAAACCACGCCAAACGTGCGGAATAGCCGAGGTCTGATTGCTGCAAGCCCCATAAGAGAGCGGCTAAAAAGCGCGATCGATTGCGAACTTCGCCAGCGCCTTCAGCCGCAAAACAGCACTTGATTCGGGAAAGCAATCCAGCGACGCAAGCGCTTGATCGCGGTGTCGGGCCGCGACCGCCAACGTGTACTCCCTCGCATCGCAACGATCGAGAAAGCCGGTTAGCCGGGTGTAACGCTGGTCGCCAGGGCCCGCAAGGATAGATCGAATGCGACTCAGATCACGGCCGCTGGCGGTCGTCAACAAACGCAAGACCGGCAAGGTCCACTTGCCTTGCTCCAAATCGGTACCCAGGGTCTTGCCGACCGTATCGGGCGAACCCCAAAGGTCGAGGAAGTCGTCGGCAATCTGGAATGCAATTCCGAGCGATTCTCCGTAGCGGGACATCGCCTGGGTGGCGCGATGGTCACCCCCCGCGTAGACCGATCCGAGTCGGCAAGCAACGCTACACAATTGAGCCGTCTTTCCTCGGATCATCTCGAGGTAACTCGTTTCGTCCAGATCCAAGACGTTGCGAGCGAGAACCTGGCGGAGCTCTCCCTCGCATACCAGTCGTGCCGCCTCACCGATCCACTGGCACGCCAGCGTCGAATCGAGCGTCGCCGACAAGCGAAACGCCTGTGAAAACAGATAGTCACCCAATAAAATGCTGGCGTGATCGCCCCACACATCATTTACCGAACGCACGTGCCTCCGAGTCTCCGCCCCGTCGAGGACATCGTCATGGACGAGTGTGGCGGTATGGACCATTTCGAGCACAGCAGCGAGCGTCTCCAGCTGCCGGAGCTGGAGCTCGCTAAGACCCGGTGTTGCTCTAGCGTCCGCCGGTGACATCTGGCCAATCGCCTGCCCGGAAAGCAGCACGAGTGCAGGCCGCATTCGCTTACCGCCTAGCTGGATGCCATGCCTCAATAGTGGCGATATCGATTCGTATCGTGATTGGAGCTCGCTCTGAAGTATCCGTTCGACGTTCCTCAACGACGCAGCGATGGGATCGTAGATTCCTTCAGGGGGCAAGCGGCGCGCATCCCGAAGCTCAGCGTTTCCCGCCGATTGCGATTGTGAAGCGTCCGAAATCGAACACGAGGGGTCACGCTCTTCAACGGATGATTGGTGGCTCGTCTGCGGGGTCATTGAAGTCGATTCCATGCCGAAAAATCCTGTTGGCCCGGTGGATTGCCAATCGGGCCATGAGTCGCCTCTGCGGTGTTAACCGAAGGTTCGGCGTTACCCGTAACGACTCGGCCACCGGAATTGCCTCATTGCCATGACCAGGGCTTACCCAGAATCAGCGGCCACAAAGGTACCGCTGGCGCCGCCGTCTTTGCGAAGCAACTGGACCGGTCCGATCGTCATCCGACGATCGACGGATTTGCACATGTCGTAGACGGTCAAGCAGGCAACGGTGGCGGCCATCAGGGCCTCCATTTCGACTCCCGTCTTCGCGGACGTGCGAACCTCGACCTCGCAACGCAGAGTCGACGCGGTGGTGAAGGCGAATCGGACCTCGACGGCTTCGATCGGGATCGCGTGACAAAGCGGGATCAACGTAGCCGTGTGCTTCGTTGCACCGATTGCGGCGATCCTAGCGATTGCCAAGACATCGCCCTTTACCGCCGACCGGCTTTGGATCAGGAGCGCCGTTTCGGCCATCATGGTCATGGATGCTGCGGCCAGCGCCGTTCGGACGGTCACAGGCTTATTGGAGACATCCACCAAGCGTGCGGCGCCGGTATCCGGATCAAAATGGCTCGATGAGGACACGTGATCGACCGCTCCGGGACGCAAGGGGGGCGTGGCCGCGGGCCTTCGCGTGGATTCGTGAGCCAAACGGCAAAAACGTCGCGCACGACCGGCGAAGGTCCCACGCGACGTTTTAGCGTTGGAGGCGTTCAGGGAACAGGTCCATCAGCCGCAATGGCCTAGACGAGTTCTTTCTTGACGCCAATCAGGGTTCGAAGTCGCTCGGCGAGCAGGTGCGCGTCGAACGGCTTCTTGAACGTTTCATTGATCGCCGACCGGTCAAAGCTCATCGGTTGCCCGTCGTCCGGGAGCAAGGCGATCAGAATAACTTCGGAGAAATCGACGTTCTTACGGAGGTTTT
>JBGTCJ010000578.1:0-15551 GCA_041748895.1 Pirellulaceae bacterium | reverse complement strand
GTGAGAATATCGCCGAACAGGTTTGCCGTGACGATCACGTCGTACTGACGAGGCCGACTAATCAAATACATCGCCATCGCATCGACCAAGGCGACCTCGTAGCACACATCGGGAAACTCTTCGCGCATCACGCGGGCAGCGGTTTGCCGCCACAAACGACTCGGCTCGAGAACATTCGCCTTGTCGACGCTCACCAAGTAACCACGTCTTTTCCTCGCCAATTCGGCGGCGAGCCGAATGATGCGTTCGACTTCCCACACGCTGTAAACCATGCTTTGGAATGCCGTTTCATCCCGTCCACTTCCGCTTCGCCCCGATTCGCCAAAGTAAACGTCACCGGTCAATTCACGCACAAAAAGGATATCGGTTCCCTCGATGATCTCGCGTTTCAGCGGCGACGCGTCGAGCAACTCCTCGAACGGACGAATCGGACGCAGATTGGCAAACAACCCCAAGGCTTTACGAATTCCAAGCAATCCAACTTCCGGACGTGTCTTCGCGGCTGGATCGTCCCACTTTGGACCCCCGACCGCACCGAGTAGCACCGCGTCGCTCGCTTGGCACGCTTCGACCGTTGTATCGGGAAGGGGGTTGCCGGTCTGATCGATCGCAATTCCGCCGATCAAGTGCTCCGAAAAGTCGAACGAGAGTCCGCACCGTCGCCCCACTTTTTCAAGCACCGCCCGAGCACCGGAAACGATTTCCGGACCGATACCGTCTCCGGGCAACAAAACGATCGAAAACTTCATGAGCAGGAACCAAACACGATTGATGGAGGAAGAGGCCGGGATCTACGACTTTTGCAAATCACGGTATGTCCGCAAATCGTAAGGCAACTGGACATAATCGAGCAGGCGGCAGAGGCCTCGTGTGGCCACGCCAAAACCATCGGGGCCGCTAAACCCGCCGAACTGTCCGCCACCCTTGACGTGCGGCTCGAGGTCGAAGAAGACGCCATCCACGCCGCGAGCGGTCATCCGAGCATGGACATCGGGTAGGTAGGTCACGAAATCTCTGAGAATTGCCTCGTGCCCACTGTCACCCTGGTCCGCCGGAACGAAGTAGTTCAGCGACGCCTCGTCCACGTGATCGATTCGCCCACGTGGGGAAGGGTCACGATAATCCTTGATGTGCATCCAGCCCAAGCTCGGCTTCATCGCTAGGTACTGCGAATAAATATCGTCGGAACTGAAACCCTGTGTAACCAGATTGCCGCCGTCAAATATCGTGACCATCGCGGGATGATTGACCCGTTGGTGAATTTCGGCCAACAGGTCTCCGTTTTGGCCGACCAAATTGGCCTCGACCTCCAGTCCGAACGTTAGGCCATGACGATCGCAGCTTTCGGCGATCTGTCCGAGCTGATCGCAAACCTGATCAAGGTGCGCCTCGGGTGAACTTCCCTTGGGATGGTAGAACGCAAAACCTCGAATCAGTTTGGACTCGAAGGCCAGTGCTAGTTCGCAGGCCCTCTCAACATCACCTCGCAGGTAGACATCAAACGGCACGAATCGATTGGTGGTCCCGTCGTCCTGATCTAGCAGTTTGACCTTCCCAATCGGTGAACCAATGCTGCTCACCTTTAGCCCGTAGTCGGCCTGCATGGACTTGAGTCGCTCGATCTCGGCCTCGCTCAGCAACATCACGTTCTTGATCCCCTCGCCGGCGTCGACGAAGCGAAGCGAGTGGTACCGCAAACCCAATGCGGCGAAGGCGACGTATTGCTCGACGGCGAGCTTTTCGTTGGCGGCTTCATCGGAAAAGCCGCTGAGCAGAACGATCGGATTCATGTCAAGGAAACTTTGCTGGAAAGGGGAGGAGGCCGAGTGTCGATTGGGTTGTACGATAGGGAGGTGACGGGGTAGGTTCAGGTGTCGGGGTAGGTCACCGAGATGTTGCTGCTGAGCCCACCGCGGGGAGTCCAACGGCTGACGACCGTCGCCGAACGCGGTTTGACGACGGCGAGGAAGTCATCCATGATTCGGTTCGTCACCGCTTCGTAGAAGATCCCCTCGTTGCGGAATCTCTGCAGGTACATCTTGAGGCTCTTCAATTCGACACAAACCTGATCGGGCACGTACGTGAAAGCGATCGTCCCGAAGTCGGGCTGGCCCGTTTTCGGACAGACCGAGGTAAACTCGGGGCAAAGGTGTTCGATAACGTAATTGCGGGCTGGACTGGGGTTTTCAAAGACCTCCAGCAGATCGCGGAAAGAATCAGTCACGTTGAAAACTCACTTCGATGGTCGTTTGGAGGCGGTCCCCATTTCCGAAGGGGAGATTATGCGCAGTAGCAGGCGATCCCCCAAGACGCCGCAGCAAACGACCGCCTACCAGTCGAACTCAGCGTCCGACAATCGCACGCTGCGAATCAGTGAGGTCTTTACCAGTCGCCAGGGCGAGGGGGTACTGAGCGGCACCCAAAGCTTTTTCATTCGCACGACTGGGTGCAATTTGCGGTGTTGGTTTTGCGATACCCCCTACGCCTCCTGGTATCCCGAGGGCTACCCGCAAACGGTCGATGAATTGATGGCTGCCACCATCGCCTCGGGTTCCCGGCATGTGGTAGTGACCGGCGGGGAACCACTTCTGGTGCCCGCCATCTCCGAATTGGTCCAGCGGCTCCGCGACGCCTCGTTTCACGTCACCATCGAAACCGCCGGCACGATCGATCGGGATGTCACGCCCGACCTGTTGTCAGTCAGTCCCAAACTGAGCCGCAGTGGCCCAGCGCACGCCGAAGTCCCCCCGCACGCCGAGCACCCCCACGAAGCTGAGGAGCCCCAAAAAACCGAGGGGCCCCAAAAAACCGAGGGACCGTCGCGCGTCGCGACTGCGGCACTCGGGCGGTCGGCCGCGGACGCCCGCTCGATCACGCGGTGGCAGCTCCTTCACGAACAACGCCGCTGGAAATCGGATGTGCTGCGGCGATTGATCGACCGAGCCGTCGATTTCCAAGTCAAATTCGTGGTCGATGTCGTTGATGACTTAGAAGAGTGTCGTCGAGCGATCGACGACCTCGCGGTCCCACCCGACAAAGTCTGGGTGATGCCGCAGGCGGTCGACACGGTGACGCTCGACGCCAAACGCGTCTGGGTCGAACCGTGGTGTCAGACGCATGGTTACCACTTCGCCGACCGAGCTCAGATTCGCTGGTACGGCAATCGCCGCGGCACCTGACCCTCTCTGTCACAGCGCCGCGAAACGCTCCGCCGCTTCATCCCAGGGCCCCGGTGCGATCGGGCTGTAAATCGTGGGCGCGAAGCTCTCCCGCACCAAGGCTCTCGCCGCGGAGACATCCTTCAATACCCCGAGCCCAATCATCTGCATCAACACGTTGCCCGTTGCCGTCGCTTCAACGGGCCCCGCGATCACGATTCGGTTGCACGCATCGGCGGTCATTTGGCAAAGCAGCGTGTTGAGCGATCCGCCACCCACGACATGGATGGTGCTGATCGTGTTGCCAACGATCGACTCGAGCGAAGCGAGGCAGAATCGGTAGCGGAGCGCGAGACCCTCTAGCGCCGCACGGTACAAACCCGCGTAATCGCTGGGCATGGGCTGGCCCGTCCGAGCCGCATACGACTCGATCGCAACAATCATGTCATCGGGTGCGACAAAAACCGGATCATCCGGATTGATTAGGAGACCCAGCGGCGGCGCCGATTCGGCGGCGCGAACCATCGCGTCCCATGTGACCGCAACGTCGCGCCGCTGAAGCGCCGCACGAATCTGTTGAAATAGCCAGAGCCCACCAATGTTCTTGAGCAGTCGCGTCGACCCCAGTACGCCGCGCTCATTGGTGAAGTTGAAACCCGAAACGGCCGAGTCGATTCGCGGACGCGGAAGCTCGCAACCCATCAACGACCAGGTTCCGCTACTGATGTAACACCAATCGGGGCTCTCGGGAGCAAACCCATCGGCCGGTACAGCCAAAACCGCTGAGGCCGTGTCATGCGTAGCGGGCACGATCACGGGGACGTCGTGCAGACCCGTCGCACTCGCGACGGCCGACGAAAGTGGGCCGAGGTTGGTTCCCGGTTCAACCAGCCGCCCGAAAATCTTTTGCGGAAGCGCGAATCGTGAGATCAACTCGAGCGACCACGCACCGCTTCGAGCATCGAGCAATTGCGTCGTCGACGCGTTGGTGACTTCGACACTGCGGTTTCCCGTCAGCAGCCAGTGGTAAAAGTCGCCCATCAACAGCATCGCGTCGGCACTGGCCAGCGCCGGCGAATGAGCAAGCGACTGCGCCAACAGCTGGTAAAGCGTGTTGAACTGCATGAACTGGAGTCCCGTCACCGCAAAAATGTCGTCGCGCGGAACCATCGCAAACGCTCGATCCATCATGTCGTTGGTCCGCGAATCGCGGTGACTGAAGGCGGGTCCCAGCGTTACATCGTTCTGATCGATCAAGACGTAATCGACACCCCATGTGTCGACCCCGATCGACGCCACTCGGTCGTGCTGGTGACCGGCGGTTGCCAGACCCGACAAAATGTGTTGCCACAAGCCAATGTTGTCCCAAACGAGTGACTGACCCATCCGTACCGGCCCGTTGGCGAAGCGATGTTCGGTGTCGAGCTTGAGCTTTCCGTTAACGACATGTCCCGCAATCACGCGGCCGCCGGAGGCACCAAGATCAATCGCTAAATGGACGGGTGAGTTCATGGCGTGAGCGGCCCTAGCGTCGAAGAGTGAAGAGGGAACCAAAGAGTGAAGGGGATCAAAGTGTAAGCGGGGCGAAGACTGAAGGTCGAAACTCGAACAAGAGCGATCGCGATTCAGCGGTCGCCCGAGCCAGCGGGAAAAACGCGGTACGGGCACCATAGCGTATCGCGAAGCCGCAGGATCGCGCGCAGGCGACCCGAGGAATCGAAGGCGGCAACCTCGCGCGGGATGTCCTGATGCTCCAGATCTTGCTCGGCAGATCGGCCGCCAGAGGCCACGCGATCGCACGGCGGGCCGTGGAGACCGGATTCGAGACAGATGCCATGGGTCAATCGCTCGATGCAATCGTCGCCGAGCGAAAGCCTCGACAAGTGTTCGACGGCACCGCCGAGCGGCAGCAAAAAGTCCTCCAGTGGCTCGGTTGCTAGTTTGTCGATCGAGATCGATCGTGCCAGGCTAAAGGATCCGATTGCCACACGGCGAAGCGAGGTCATGACGGCGGTGGTTCCGGCCTTGCGAGCGAGGTCCATTCCGAGCGTACGTATGTAGGTACCGCTTCCGCACACGATCTCCAGATGCAGGTCCGGATAGCGATATTCAACGAGTTCGAGCGAAGTGACCTCGACCGTGCGAGTGGGCATTTCGACAGCAATGCCGCGATGAGCCGACTTGTAGGCCTTTCGCCCCGCGACCTTAATCGCCGAATGGGCGGGAGGGACCTGCTCGATTCGGCCGATCAATCTTGAAGCGGCTAACCGCAGATCGCACAGTCCGGGTTCGATCGCGTCGGCCTGCTGCGAAACCGGCGTTTCCAAATCGCCCGAGGCACTTGATTGCCCCAGACGAAACGTCGCCTCGTACCGCTTGGACTGCTGTTGCAGATACGGCACAAGACGAACGCCCGCACCGACACCAATCACCAAAACGCCAGTCGCCAAAGGGTCGAGCGTCCCGGCATGTCCGACCTTGGGCGGCGACATCGGTTTGGGAAACCGCTTTCGCACGATCCTTTGCACCACGTTGACGGCATCGCGGCTCGTGATCCCGGCGGGTTTGTCGATCACGAGCAAACCGAAAAGGGAAATTGGATCAGTAACCACGCTGTAGACCTGGCGAAATGTCGAGATCCAGTGAGGCGAATTCCCCGCGTTTGACCTTTTCCCACGCGATCGCACCCATCACCGCATTATCGGTACAAAGCTCCGGGGGCGCAATGATCACATCAAACCCACCGCCGCGAGCGGCGCGGGCCAATTCGGATCTCAAGCGAGCGTTGGCCGCCACGCCCCCACCGACGCACAACCGCTTCACGCCCGTTCGCCGCACCGCACGAGCGGCCTTGGTGACCAAACACTCGACCACGGCGGCCTCAAAAGATGCGCACAAGTCGGCCTTGGCCTGGTCGTCGATGACAAGTGAATCGAAGTCGAGTTTCCCTGGGCCGGCGATCGCGTAGCGGACGGCCGTCTTCAGCCCACTAAAGCTGAAGTTATCGCCGGGGTGGTGCATCATCGATCTCGGAAAGGCATGGGCGGTCGCATCTCCCGAGGCAGCCAGTTTCGCGACGGCTGGGCCACCGGGAAACCCGAGCCGAAGCATCGCCGCAACCTTGTCAAACGCCTCGCCCGCCGCATCATCGATGGTTCCGCCGAGATAATCGAGGTCCAGCGGCGAATGGCAATGGTAAAGACTCGTGTGACCACCGCTGACGACCAATCCGATACTCGGATAGACCGTCACCTCGGAAACGAGTTGACACGCGTAAAGGTGCGCGTGGACGTGATTGATCGCAACCAGTGGTTTTCGCCAAGCCACCGCCAATGCCTTGGCAGCCGCCAGACCAACGACCAACGAACCGGCGAGCCCCGGTTGATGGGCCACCGCGATCGCCGTCAAATTTTCAGGCCGGAGCTCCGATTGCCGCAGCGCCGTATCGATCACCGGAAGGATTCGCTCGACGTGCGCCCGCGACGCGATTTCAGGGACGACGCCGGAAAACCGCTCATGCAATTTTTCCTGCGTCGCGATCGAGGACCCGAGCACCGCACCGCTCGCGGCGATCACCGCGGCCGCCGTTTCGTCGCAAGTCGTTTCGATCGTCAGCAGTGCCATGCGAGGCATCATCTCCGGGTAGGGATCATCGGCCAAGGCCCGGCCCGCGTCATCCAGGAGCGATTGCGCCGAAGTCACGTATACTGGCCAGCGAAAATCACCCAACAAAGGAATCCGTCATGTGTGCACCCATGCCGCCCTTTTGGCGATCGCTTAGCTCACTCGCGATGGCGACCATGGTCCTCGTCGCCCATGCCGCCGATCCCGACGAGGCCGCCGATCCCGACGAGGCCGCCGATCGCTATGAGGCCGCCGATCCCTACGAGGCCTACGTTCGCGGCTCGAAGGATTTCCACACCGTCGATCGGAGCGCCGCTTGGGCGCTACGCGCGTGGCCGTCGTGGACCTACATGCCGTGGACCTATCAGTGGGGAATCGGTTACGACGACGAGTCAGGTCGCTGGAGTCGGGAACATGGCTACAACGGTGCGTTCATTGACCGCGATGGCATTGGCACCGAGGAATCAAAGTCCGGGCGGCTCGACTGGATCAACCGCCACGCCCTGCGGTTTTACGTGGATCATGCGGCGGGCAAGGGACTGCTTCACCTGTGGGACGGCGACAAGGTGAAACCGTATCTGGATCAGCTTCACGGAACGGGGATCCGCACAGCTGCACTCAATGAGGCCACGCGAACGCGACTCGAGGAGATCCTGCGGAAAAACATCAGCGCGGTCAAGAACTCGTCGCAACGCGCCGCCTACGCGTTGGATGACGAACCCTCCTGGGGCCATTTTGTCCATCCAACCATGTGGCAGATCACCGACGACGCGGAAGCCTACCCACGTTGGCTCGAACAGGTCTATGGTCGCGCCAACGCGCCAAAACGCGACCGCTGGTACAGCTACGACGACATCCGACAGGACCTCGCCAACTGGAATCTCGTGGAGTTCGACGCTAGCCCCCTGATGGATCAGTGGAGCTTCAATGATTCGCACTGGTGCAACTTGATCGGCCACCTCGTTCAGTACTCCAACCAAATCGATCCCGCCACACCCTGCGGCATCGTCGGCGGCCAGGGACCGAGTGCGTTTGGAGGTTACGATTACGCAAAACTCATGCGCAAGGTGCAGTTCATCGAGAGCTACAACCTCGGTTCCTCGCAAGCAATCATCCGCTCCTTCAACCCTGGCAACGCCCTGCCCGCCGTCACGACCCACTTTCACAAAGACGTGACAGATACCATTTGGCAGACCTGGTATTACCTAGCGCACGGGAACCGCGGTCACATCGGATGGGTGGAGAAATGGTTCGATGGCAAAACACCCAAACCGTGGCACGCGGAAGTGGCACCGAGCTACCTCGAGGCCGGTCAATCGATCGGCCCGATGATGTCCGGCGCGCAGTGGCGGCATGACGGGGTGGCCATCCTCTACAACCATGCCTCGATTCAGCTCGGATGGGTGCTCGATGCGGAAGCCCACGGAAAGACCTGGGTCAATCGCAACAGCGACGAGCGACTCAGCAGCGTCGCACACGTCCGCCGCGCCTGGGAAAACATGCTCCGCGATGAAGGCATTCAGTACAACTTCATCAGCTACGTCGACGTCATTCAGCGCGGGGTGCCCGAGGAGTATCGCGTGCTCATTCTGCCCGCGTGCCTCTGCCTATCGGACGCGGAAGCGCGTGCGATCGAGGCATTCTGCCAGCGCGGTGGCACCGTCATTGCTGATTACTTGCCGGGCGTGTGGGACCAACACGGGCGAGGGCGAAAGCAGGGTGGCGCCCTCGATGAAATGTTCGGTGTGAGGCACGATCCCACTCTGCGTGCGGCGGACATCTTCGGCGAGAAGCTCTGGGTCGAGGTAGATCAGGACGCGAACTTTTCTTGGAAAAGCTACGACGAACTATTGACCCATCAGAACACCTGTCTTAAGGACTCGAGTGGCTTCCATCGGGTCGTGCGAGGGCTGCCAGTGTCGAACGTCAAGTCTCACGGTCAAGGTCGCGCCGTCCTTCTGAATCTTTCCCCCCAGTGGTACCACGCGTACCGCACCGCAGGCCACCAGGCGGCGAAACAACGCGAGGTCTTCATGCGGCACGTTGGTGCCGCTGGCGTGGCCCCGTGGGTGCGAATCGCGGAAGCTGGCGAGCGTGAACATGGCTACGAGATCACGTATTGGCTGCGCAGCGATGGCCGCACGCTGCTGTACGTCTGCATGAATCCCGACCTGCGCGGTACGTCGCTAGGCGGCGGGAACTCCGTCGGCCTCAAAACCGACAGCGTGTCGATCAAGCTGCGTTTCGCCCGCGAAGTCCGCGACGTTCGCAATGAGCGCAGCGACGACAATCTTGGCAACGGCACCGAGTTTGACCTAACCTGGAAGCAAAACGAAGCCATCGTGCTCTCTTTGGACCGCCCGCCGATGCGAGACGCGAGGTAAACCTACTCGCGCGGTCCGATGCCCGACTCGGTGTTCCAAAACCCGCCGCGACTGTGATCAAAGACCGGCTTGGTACCGCGCACCGACGCGCTGAACGAGTCTCGGTCCGATCCGCGTCGATCAAAGGCTTGCTGGCCAGAAACCCAAGTGCAGACTGGCCAACCCTTGAGCGTCTGTCCGTGCCAGGGCGACCAGCGGCAACGGGTGTGTTGATTTTCATCGAGGATTGTTCGCGAGCGTGCGAGGTCGACGAGCACGACGTCCGAATCGTAGCCGGCCTCAATGCGTCCCTTGCCCGTGACGCCCCACACGCGTGCCGGCGCATCACACATCCAGTGAACCACCTGCGTCAAGGTGCACCGCCCAGAGTTGACCTGATCGAGCATCAGAGCGAGGCTATTTTCAACCGCCGGAAGTCCCGATGGACTCTGTGGATAGGGTAGCGCCTTTTCCTCAAGCGTGTGGGGAGCGTGATCGGTGGCGATCACTTGAATGGTCCCATCGATCAGCGCGGAAAACAGGGCTTCGTTGTCGGCGGCCGTTTTGATCGAGGGATTCATTTGGATCCGCGTGCCCAACCGGGCGTAATCCTCCACCTGGAATAGGAGGTGGTGCGGGCAAACTTCCGCGGTAATCCAGGGCGCTCCGGCGGCCGCGATGATCGGCAACTCGTTGGCGGTCGAGACGTGCAGCACGTGAAACCGATGCTGATGCCGCTGGGCCAGGCCGATCGCGCGGGCGGTGGCGATTTCGGCCGCGGCGTGATCGCGGATTCGCGAGTGATCGCTAACGTCACGGGTGGGCGTCAGCCGCGCGAAATTGGCTCGCACAGTCGCCTCATCCTCGCAGTGGGCGCAGATCGGCAAACGAGTTTCCGCGAAGATCCGCTCGAGCGCCTCTTCCGCGTCGACCAGCAGATCCCCGGTGCTGCTCCCGATAAAAATCTTGATACCGGGGATGTCACTCGCCCGCGAGAGTTCCCGAATGTTGTCGACAGTCGCGCCGATGTAGAATCCGTAGTGGACCAGTGACTTGTCGGCGGCGAGCCGCTCCTTGACGCGAACATCATCAACCGTGATCGCCGGCGGTTTGGTATTGGGCATTTCCAGAAAGGTCGTCACACCACCGGCGGCGCAGGCTCGACTGGCGGAGGCCAGGTCTTCCTTGTGTGTCAGTCCGGGTTCGCGAAAATGAACTTGATCGTCGATCACCCCAGGCAACAGGTGCAAACCCTCGGCTTCGACGATGTGGTCGGCGGTCACCGATCGCGGGGCATCGACATCGAGAATACGATCGGTATCGAACAAGACATTGGTTTTGCGAACTTGATCGGGAAAGACGACCGAAGCGGCGCGAATCAGCGTTTTCATTTGTGGGGAGCGGTTTCGAAGTGAAGTGTGGTATGCCTATCGATCGATGGCCCAGCCAATACCGATCGCCATGACGGATTTCGGCGGTTTTGTGTTGCTCGGGTTGGTTCTGTGTTTAGGGATCTTCATTCAGGCCGCATCGGGATTTGCCGCCGGGCTGTTGATCATCTCGGCGCTGGTCTGGGTAGGGTATTCGATTCCGGAGGCGCAGGCATCGCTACTGGTCGCGACAGTGCCTCAAAACCTTTGGAGCGTATGGTTATTAAGGGATTCGATCGAGCCACGACGAATCGCATGGCCCGCGATAGGGCGAATCGCCTGTCTTCCGCTGGGCATCATCGCCCTGACCGAACTCGAATCGTATTCGATGGATTCGATCAAGCAGGTCGTGGGTGGCGTGATGTTGGCCGTCACGCTGGCGATCATTTGGGTGCGACCCATGCCCCGCGCGGGGCTTCACTGGGGTTGGGCCTGGCTAGCTTTTCCTCTCTCAGGTTTCTTGCAGGGTCTGGTCGGAATGGGCGGACCGGCGATGGTGCTATGGGTGCAAGCCCACGACTGGGACACTTGGCGAAGCCGGGGTTTCATGTTCGCGATGTACAGCGTCAGTTTGATCCCGGCACTTGGTTTGTTGGTCTACGCGTTCGGCAACCGCGTGACCGGACCGGCACTCTTTTCGGCCGCGATGACGCCGCTGCTACTCGTCGCAACGAGCTTGGGAATACAGGCCGGAACGCGGCTGGGCCAGCACCGGCTGAGGCGGGTTACGCTGGGGCTGTTGTTGATCCTCGGAGCGCTAAGCCTCGCCTCGCCAATGCTTCCTTCGGCCAATCGCCCGCGATGGACCGAGGGTCCTCGCAACGTTTCGAACCAAGGGTCGACTGCTATCGAACCACCGGGTTCCGACAACCGTCCAGACGGTTTGCCGTAGTCAAAGCCCCGTGATCGGTCCATAATCGTAGGCTGCCCTCACCGCCGCCCACCCGCGCGCATTTCACGACTTCATTTGGCTTCGATGAACACCTACAGTCTCGAGTATATCGACGATTTATTCGTTCAGTACGTCCGCGATCCGGCCAGTGTCCCAGATACCTGGAGAACCTATTTCGAACAATTCTTGATCACCAGCGGGCCGCAGTTTGGCGAGCCAGGCGGGGACCAGGGATTGTCAACGGGCGAGGCCTCGAACGGGCACCTCGAGCCGCTGGGGACCAGCCTCGAGGCGAAACCACGGTCCGGATCGGGCCGACCCGCCGGCACGAGTTCGTCAACCGCACCCGCGCGCGAGGTGTCCGATCAAATGCTTTGGTTGGCTCGGATGCAGGATCGGATCGACCAATTGGTTCGTGAGTACCGCGTCCGCGGGCACCTGATCGCGCAGCTCGACCCGCTGGGGATGGCCCGGCCCGATTTCCCGGAACTCACCCCGCAGGCCTACGGGCTGAGCGAGAGCGACCTCGCGAGGCCGTTCGACGCCAGCTCGCTCGATAACGTTTCCGGCGGAACGCTGCATGAAATTTTGACCAAGCTTCGCAACACGTACTGCAGGAGCATTGGTGCACAGTTCATGCACATCGACCATCGCAACATACGCGATTGGTTGCAGCGGCGGATGGAAACGACGGAGAACCGGCTGGAGCTTTCGCACGAAGTTCAACGGCGAATTTACACCCGGCTGGCCGATGCGTCGATTTTCGAGGAGTTTGTCCGGCGGAAATTCGTCGGGGCCAAAACGTTTTCGCTCGAGGGCGCCGAAAGCCTGATTCCGATGCTCGACTTGGCGCTCGAGAAGGCGGGTCAGCACCAGGTGCAGGAGGTGGTGATGGGGATGGCTCACCGCGGCCGCCTCAACGTGATGGCGAACATCCTCAAGAAGCGGGCGATGAACATCTTCTGGTCGTTCGACGATCCCGACCCTTCGCTGTCCAAGGGTGGCGGCGACGTGAAATATCACCTCGGGTATAGCAGCGATTGGACGACGGCTTCGGGGTCAAAGCTTCACATTTCCCTTTGCTTCAACCCGAGTCACCTCGAATTCGTCAACACCGTCGCCCTGGGTCGCACGCGGAGTAAGCAGGATCGTCTTGCCGATGAAACTCGCACTCAGGTGCTGACCATTTTGATTCATGGAGACGCGGCCTTCGCCGGTGAGGGGATCGTCCAGGAGACGTTGAATCTGAGTCAATTGAAAGGTTACAGCACCGGTGGCACCCTTCACATCGTGATCAATAACCAGGTCGGCTTCACGACCGAGCCGCATCAGGGACGCAGCAGCACCTACGCGACCGACGTCGCAAAAATGCTTCAGATCCCGATCTTTCACGTCAATGGCGAGGATCCGGAAGCCGTCGCACAAGTCGTCTCAATGGCAATGGACTTCCGCAAGCAGTTTCATCGCGACGTCGTGATTGATCTTTACGCCTACCGCCGCTGGGGTCACAACGAGGGTGATGAACCACGATTCACCCAGCCTCAGATGTATGCCGAGATCGATAAGCGGCCTAGCGTTCGGCAGAACTACCTCGATCGCCTGCTCGAGCTCGGCAAGATGACGCAGGCCGAAGCTGACGAGATCCAGCGGGTGCGGACCGAAAAGCTCGAGAGCGAGTTTGAAGCCAGTAAAAACGTTCCGTTCCAGCCCGACACTCAGACGCTCGCCGGGGCCTGGTCTCCCTACATCGGCGGCCCCGAACCGCGAGGGGAGGGCATCGATACGAACGTGGACGAGGCGAAATTGGGCGAGGTGCTCGACTCGATCACCAGGCTCCCCGAAGGTTTTTCGTCTCACAAGAAGCTAAAGCGACCGATGCAGCAGCGACGCAGCATGGCGAGCGGGAAAAAGCCGCTCGACTGGGCCGCTGCCGAAGCCGCAGCGTTCGCGACGCTGCTCGTGGACGGCAAACCGATCCGAATGACCGGACAGGATGTCGAGCGTGGCACCTTCAGCCATCGACATGCGGTGCTGCATGACGAAGTCACAGGCCAGCGGTACACACCGCTGCAACACCTATCGGACACGCAGGCCACGTTCGAGCTGCACAACAGCCCGCTCAGCGAAGCGGGGGTTCTCGGGTTCGAGTACGGCTACTCGCTCGATCGCCCCGAAGGTTTGGTCATTTGGGAGGCACAGTTCGGAGACTTTTGGAATACGGCGCAGGTGATCGTTGATCAGTTCATCGCCAGCGCCGAGGACAAATGGAAACGGCTGAGCGGTTTGGTGATGCTGCTGCCGCACGGGTTCGAAGGCCAGGGCCCCGAGCACTGCAGCGCCCGCGTTGAGCGATTCCTGCTGATGTCCGCCGAACACAACATCCAAGTGGTTCAACCGACGACGCCGGCCCAATTCTTTCACCTCCTCAGGCGTCAGGTTTACTCGCCGTGGAGAAAACCGCTTGTCGTGCTGACGCCCAAAAGCCTGTTGAGGCATCCTGAGGTGATCAGCCCGATGAGCGAATTCACCCACGGCGGTTTTCAGAAAGTGATCGGCGACGATTTGCCACCGGCGGACCAGGTCCAGCGTGTACTGCTCTGTACCGGTAAGGTTTACTACGACTTGATCGAGACCAAACGCGAGCGAAGTATCGATTCGGTCAAGATCGTTCGCGTCGAGCAGTTGTACCCATTGCGGGCTGACGAATTGCTCGCTCCGTTGGCGGATCTCGCCGACGGCACCGAAGTGATGTGGGTCCAGGAAGAGCCGATGAACATGGGCGCCTGGTCGTACATCAAACTGCACTTTGGGGACGCGATCAGCGAGCGTTTCGTGCTCAAGAAGGCGACCCGTGCAGAATCGGCCAGTCCGAGCACGGGCAGCATGGCGGCGCACAAACTCGAGCAGCGGGAGTTGATGGATACCGCATTCGCCGGGATTGCGGCGTCGGTCCCGGCGGAATCGGCCGTTTCGTAGGATTCGCCCGTCGTCCATGCAACTCAAAAACGTCGGCATTTTCGTTCTACTGATCGCTATCATCCTGGTGACGACCTGGCTCGACGGAAATTACGCCTCGCCATCCAACCTGCGGGCGATCGTCCGAGACACGGGGTTGTACGGGTTGATCTCGATTGGCGTCGCGCTCGTGATCGTGACCGGTGGAATCGACCTTTCGATCGGGTCGTTGATCGCCTTGTCGGGCGTGCTGTTCGTCCAGGTGGTCAACATCCGTTACGAGCCGACGGGATACGAAGGTCGAATCGTCGAAATTCGTTCCGCGACTGCCGAATCCACGTCCGGCGCCCTACTCAGGTTGGATGCCTTGCCGCCAAACCTTCGCGATGGCGATCGGCTGACTTTTGCCAGCACATCCGGACGATCGTCGGTCGCGGTTCAAGGCCAGACCGAACTGGATGGCCAAACTTTCGTTCGATTGCGAGACCGATTGCAGGGCCTCCGTGAGGGCGTTCCCGTGCGGCTTGAGACGCTCGCCCACCTGCACCCGTTTGCGGCTTGCGGCGTCGTGTTACTGATCGCGGCGTCGATCGGATTGACCCATGGTCTGCTGGTGACCTACGGCAATCTCCAACCGTTCGTGGTCACACTCTGCGGATTGTTGATTTATCGCGGCGTCGCTCGGGTTCTTACGGGTGACAACCAAATTGGACTCTTGGGCGCGCTCGATGATTTCAAGACGTTGTTTACCGGGGCTCCGTTTCAGGTTCCGGTCCCGCTGGTCTCACGAATCAGCAACCCCAACGCGTCCTGGAGCGAAATCGCGTGGATCGATTTTCCGGCCAGCGGCCTGATTCTGCTCGGGACCGCCATTGCCACTTGGATATTTCTTTATCGAACCGTTTGGGGACGTCACCTCCTGGCGACTGGCGAAAACGAGCGAGCGGCGAGATTCAGCGGCATTCGCACGCGCCCACTTATCATCTTGGCCTACGTGTTTTGCTCGTCGCTCGCGGGCTTGACAGGAATCTTGTTTACCCTCGAACTCAATTCGGTCCAGCCGGGTTCGAGCGGTTCATTTTATGAACTCTACGCGATTGCGGCCGCGGTTCTGGGTGGCTGCAGCCTG
>JBGTCJ010000577.1:0-2733 GCA_041748895.1 Pirellulaceae bacterium | reverse complement strand
CTCCTCTTTCGACCGAGCTGTCGAAGACACGTCCCCCGATCAGCTTGCCCGTGTAATGCACCTTGACGGTGTTGTTTGCCGTGGGTGAAGGCCCCGTGCCAGCGGTCAAAACCTTGTACTGCAATCCGCTGGCGAGTTGCTTGACGCCCTCCTGTTTGGCGTTTTGTGCCAGAAATTGCTTTCCTTTCTCAAGGTTGACGGCGCCCACCTGGCGATTGGCTTCCAGCATTTTTTCTTGACGCCCACGCAGCAGCGTCTGCAACTGTTGCGATGCCGCCTGCAGCTGCTCGTCGGACATCGACATTTTGCCCTTCATGACATCTTCAATGCCCGCGGCTAGTCCAGCCCCCGTGAAGTCGCCGGCCTCAAAACCGTCCTGCGCCAACTGCTGGCCGACCGAGAGCCCGAGGAAGTATCCGATCGTGTCCGTAACGGGAGGGGCCGCAGGAACCTCTTGTGCTTGAGCACTCATCGGAACAACCAAAAGAGTCACGATAGAACCGAATACGCAAACGGTGTGCTTGGCGCGGCGAAAGACGTTGATGGCCATGCGGAATCCTGAATCGAATGGGCGGGAGTTGAGCGGATCGTCTGGCCAACGCTTGGCAGCGGCCAAATCAGAACGGTTGAACCCGCATTCGCCCGATGCGAGTCGGGCGGGCGGGGTCGGTCGATCCGTTACTATGGAACCCCCAGGATACGTGCATTGGCGTCCCAAGGCGATGGGGAGTTGGTCGGCTGACGCGTGAGGCTCTGTAACAGCGAGCTCGTCGGGTTCGTACGGCCGGGGGATTGCGCCGTGCCTTCAATGGATTCAACGCCACGGCGCGAGTCGTGCGGCGTCCGATCCAATAAAGTCAACGCCACGGCGCGAGCCGTGCGGCGTTCAACTCAACGAAGTCAACCCCACGGCGCGAGCCGTGCGGCGTCCGATCCAATGAAGTCAACGCCACGGCGCGAGCCGTGCGGCGTCCGATCCAATAAAGTCAACGCCACGGCGCGAGTCGTGCGGCGTCCAATTCAACGAAGTCAACGCCACGGCGCGAGCCGTGCGGCGTCCGATCCTCATTTTTTGCTGTACCAGAGCGCTAGCGGCCGCGGGCAATGGCGTCGATCGCCTCGGCGATCAACTCGACCGCTCGGTCGATTTGTTGGCGGCTCGTCGTCCAGCCGAGGCTAAAGCGGACGGTTCTGCCGATCTGGTATTCGGTCCTACCGATCGCGCGGAGGCAACGGGTCATCTCATCGGCGGGTGCCGCCGATAGCGCTGTCGCAAAGATCAGCTCGCGCGCGGTTCGCTGGATTCTCCGCGCCTCGGCAGGCAATTCGATCGCGAGGGTGTTGGAGAGCCGTGGCGATGACTCGCCAAGCACGATCGGTTGGGGGTCGATCAGCGTGCGAAGCGACTGGATCATGTGATCGCGGAGCCCTTGCATCGCGGTCGACGCATCGCCTGCGCAGCGGTGAGCGAGTGCTGCGGCAGCGCCGAGTCCCACCCAACCAGGTACATTTTCAGCTCCGGGGCGTATCCCCATTTCCCGCGACTCGCCGAACAGGATCGGCCGGATCGAGTAGCCGCGGCGGATGTAGAGTGCCCCCGTTCCTTTCGGACCGTAAAACTTGTGCCCGCTTAGCGCGACGGTATCGGCCTGCAATTGCGACACTTCGAATTTGACTTTGCCGAAGACTTGCGTGGCGTCGCAGTGCACGGCGATCCCGCGGTGGTGGCATAGCTCGGCGATTTCGCGGACCGGTTGCAGCGTCCCTAGCACGGGATTCGCGGCTTGCACGCACACCATCCGAGTGTCGCTTCGTAGCGAATCGGCAACTCGATCGGGCTCAATGGTCCCCTGTTCATTGACGGCAACGGTTTCAACTCGCCACGGGGTGCCAACCAGCGACTGCGTCGTCTCTGCGACCGATTCGTGCTCGAGCGATGAAACGATCAGGTGGCCGCCACGATGATGCGCGGCGCCGCCGAGGATTGCCAAATTGTTCGCTTCCGTGCCGCCTCCGGTGAAGACGATTTCGAAGGCCTCACAACCTGCCAAACGAGCGAGACTCTCGCGCGCGTATTCGAGAGACTCGCCAACCGCCCTTGCCTGAGGGTGCTCCTGTCCGGGCAACAGAAAATGTTCTGTCCAAAAAGATTGCATTGCCTCGAGCACCGAGGGAGCCAGCGGCGTGGTTCGATTGAAATCGAGGTAGATCGGGTACACGATGGATCACGTTGGGACATTCACGCAGGTTGATAAGCTGGATCAACTCTAGTTGGCTCGTGCCGTCGTGTCTTGGCCTGACGCCCAATATCCAGCAGGTGGCACGGTCTCGGATCCGCGGCTAAGTGGTTTCCCACTCCCTACCGACCGGTACCCTCGACACCGCCGTCGTGTCATCGATAATCACGGCCCAATACTCCACGAAGTCCAATGACGAGGAATGAGGAAAGCTCATGGCGAAAAAATCCATTGACGCAGTCGACGTTGCCGGCAAGACGGTCCTGATGCGAGTCGATTTCAATGTTCCGCTGGATGAACATCAAGCCATCACCGATGACCGTCGCATTCGAATGGCGCTCCCAAGTATCCAAAGCGTGGTTGATCGGGGTGGCCGTTTGATCCTCATGAGCCACCTTGGGCGGCCCAAGGGTGAGGGGAATGACGCCAAGTATTCGCTTCGACCAGCCGCCGATCGATTGGGCGAGTTGATTTCGGCATCCGTCCACTTCGCCAC
>JBGTCJ010000576.1:0-7276 GCA_041748895.1 Pirellulaceae bacterium | reverse complement strand
CGGCCAGCGGCGGAAAGACTCCGCAGCGCTGAAGCGATGTCGCAATCTCCTTCCCGGCAGCCATGTCGTCGCAACAGTGCGCAAGTGCCTCGCGAAACACCCGGTTTTGGGTCGAGGAGCCCGCCAGCCGCACCGCTTCGGGAAGTGTCACTCCGCTCCGCGACAACAAACCGATCACCGTTGCGATCCTTGCGACATTTTGTTTGATGAGCATCGGACCGACGATTGGCAATCGCAGCAATTGTTTATCGAGCCAACGCCTTCCCGCACCCCCGCGGAAGATCGTAATCACTCCCAACGCCGTACCAGCGCCGATGAAAAGCATGTAGATGCCATAGCCGACCAACAGATCACTCATGGCTTTGGCGACCTTCGTGGGCCATGGCAATTCGGACACAGTCTCCTGAAGATTCTCCAACAGCGGAGGCAGAACCCACGTCATCAGAAATAGCGTCGCCAACAATCCGAAAACCATTAGGAAAGCTGGGTAAAGCAAAGCGGTCATGACCTTGTCACCCAACTGGGACAGCCGCTGCCGAAACTGAGCCAACTGTTCGAGCACGGTTTCGAGGGTTCCGGCATTCTCACCGACTTCGACCAGCCGCACGGAAGCTTGGTCAAATACGTTGCTCTGCGCCGCCATCGCATCGGCGAGCGATGACCCGGCGGCGATCCTGTCCCGCATTGCGATGACCGCGGTTCGAAATGCACCGCGGTGTTGAGACGCGAGCGTGTCGAGCGCCTCGATCAACGGAATTCCGGCCCGCAGCAGCATCGATAGCTCATGAGCGCCGTCGGTCCAAGCGGCCCGTGCGCGACGTGAAGCGATCCAACTCCATAATCCACCGCCGATCCGCATCCCGGAAGGCGACGTCGATTCGCCTGATTCCGAGGATTCCAGTGGGCTCAGTGTTCGCACCGTGACGCCCTGGGATCGCAGGTGATCGCGCGCTTGGCGAGGCGAGTCGGCGGCGAGGGTTCCCCGAACGAAGCTCCGCGACGGATCCGATCCAGTGAATGAAAAGACCGGCATCAAGTCACCACGCTCGACACGCTGGTCACACGAAGCACCTCTTCGAGTGTCGTCCTACCTCGCTGCACTTTGGACTGGCCATCGCGCAAGAGCAGCGTCAAGCCGGCCTCCATGGCGGCTGTGCGTATCGCCGAGGCGCTGCTTCTGGCCTGAACCAATTCGCGACAGCGCTCATTCATGACCAAAAGTTCGAACAAGCCGATTCGGCCCCGAAAACCCGAATGTCGACACTGCGAACATCCGACCGGCTCGGCGGTCCCGTCGGGAAGCGTTCGTTTGCATGCCATGCAAAGCTGGCGGACGAGCCGCTGTGCAAGTGAAGCGATCAGCGAACTCGCGACAAGGTAGGGTTCGACACCCAAGTCGAGCAGGCGCGTGATCGCGCTGGAGGCGTCGTTGGTGTGCAACGTGCTAAAGACCAGATGACCGGTTAACGACGCCTGAATGGCCATGTTGGCGGTCTCGCGATCACGAATCTCGCCGATCATGATGATGTCAGGGTCTTGGCGCAACACACTCCGCATTCCCGACGCAAATGTCATCCCCTTCTTCTCGTTAATTTGCGTTTGACTGATCCCGTCGAGCTGGTACTCGATCGGATCCTCGAGGGTGAGGATGTTGGCTTGTTTTGAATTGATCGCCTGGAGGGCGCCGTACAAAGTGGTACTCTTGCCGCTACCGGTCGGCCCCGTCACCAGGATCAGCCCGTGGTCGACACGAATCAATTGCAGCCATCGGGTGAGCGTCTCGGGCGGCATGCCGAGCTCCTCCAGCGTGTAGAGGCGGGCGCTCTTGTCGAGCAATCGGATCACGATTCGCTCGTTGTGGCTGGTCGGCAGCGACGCGATCCGAAGGTCGATCACACGGTCGCCCAATTGGACCGTCGCCCGCCCGTCCTGCGGCAATCGCTTCTCCGCGATGTTCATCTTTCCAAGCACTTTGATGCGGGTCAGCACCTCCTCCTGTATCGATTTGGGAACTTCCAATGAATCGAAGAGAACGCCATCGATCCGCTGGCGAATCTTGACGCATTCTTCGTAAGGTTGGATGTGAATGTCCGAAGCCCCCGCCTGAACGGCGTCGAAAAGCAATTGGTTCACCAGGCGAATGATTGGGGCCCGTCCGTCGCTATCGAGGAGGTCCTCACGCGTCGCAAGTCTCGCCAAATCATTCGCCGAAGTGTTCGAACCGATCGAACGCAGCACCGTCTCTGCCTCATCTGCCCGATCCGAGTACGCCATGTGAATCGCCGAGCGTATTTGACCCGGGCTCGAAACGATGGCGCTTACTGGAACTCCTATCCTTCGAGAAACCAGGTCGACCAATGGCCAGGCCGATTCTTCACTGAGCGCCAAACAAACTTCATCACCGGCGTCGCGACTCGCCAACCCAATCACGCCATGATCGCGAGAAAACGCGATCGAAAATTGTTTGACGAAACGCGGCGAAGCGGAGTACTCGGCGAGACTCGCCACCAAGGGCAACGACAACCGAACCGCCAATCGCTCGAGCGACTCCGCCTCGTCGCCGACACCAGGTTGTCGTGGCAAGGCAGTCGCGGCGGCGACCTCCACCGCCTGTTGATCACCATCCGCGAGGATTGGTTCACCGCCAGCACTCATGGGTCGATCGAATTAGGGAATTAGTTCGGGCCGGCTGGATGGATAGCCCGCCGGGATACAAGCGGCACCGGCCTCTTTATCTGATAGGTATCTTAAGTCCGCGAACCGTGAGTCGCGTAGAACCATCGGCTGAATGAACAGAAAAAACGAAGTCGTCTGTTTCGACGTGTCGGTACGGCCGGTCAAATCGCGAATGATCGGAATCTTCTCGGCCCAGGGTATGCCGGCATAGGTGTAACTGTCCCCAATCCGCTTCAGCCCTCCCACGACAACCGTTTTGCCATCGGGAATCGTGACCGTGCTGCCAACGCGATCGATCTGGCGCGGTGGCGGCAGACCATCGGCACCGGTTCCAGAGAACGTGCTGAATTCGACGTCAAACTCCAACTGCAGGTGATTGTCCTCGTTGATGTGGGGCGTCACGGTGATGATCGTACCCGCCTGCTGGTTGCCGCCGAGGCTGGTGGTCGACACGGTTTGTGACGCGTTGATGCTGGCGAATGGGACACTGACGACGCTTTCGAGCGTTCCGGTGCTGTTGTCGTTGACCAAAATTTTTGGCGCGGCGAGCACCCGCGCCCGTTGGTGGCGTGCCAATGCCCGGACCACCACATCAGCGACTTCGGGATCCACCAAGGTGCCGTTGAAGCCCAATCCGGGGATGACTCGGAGCGCCCCGGTATCGCGATTCACTTCGCTCAGACCGAAAGAGGTGAATTTGAACAACCGCTTGGCACCCTCGCGGTCACCCATCGATACTTCAACCCCGAGCGTGTAATCGTCTGTGGTATTGACGGCAATCACCTTCGCTTCGATCAACACCTGCGGGCGACGTTGATCGAGCGATTCGATCAGTTTGGCGTACATCGGCTGCACATTGGCTGGCGCGTAAACGATCAGGCTGTTCGTGGAAATGTCAGCGGAAACCCGTGCACCGCCAGGAAGTGAGGCCACTCCGCCACCCATGAATCCGCCCCCGGACATTCCGCCAGCGAAACTTCCCATTGCTGAGGCACCGCTCATACCTCCCATCCCGGCCGCGCCAACGGTGCCCGCTGCCATGCCGCCGCTCGCCAGCAATGGATCGCCCAACGGCCCGCGATTTCCAGCCGCCATGGTTGGACGCGCCATTGGGTTCTCACGCTCCGGCACCAACCGCTCGCGACTGCCATCGGCCGGTGGCAACGGTAGCGGAACGGACTGAAACCCCGCGGGACCGATGGTGGATCCAAATCCTTGGCCCGGCAAAACGCCAAAACCGGGAGGGAAAGCGAAACCACCGCCCCCACCGAACGGCCCGTAAAACGCGCCCGGCATCCCACCCGCCATCCCCGCGCCATACACCTCCTGCAACGCCAAAAGCGAGTACAGCACGTCGATCGCGCTGGCGTTTCGCAGCTTGTAAAATTGAATTGGACTTTCTGATGCATCGATGGCGGTGTCGAGATCCGCTATCAACTTGGAAACCTGAGCATGCACTTCCTCAGTCGCGCGAACGATCAACAGGTTGCCGTCCTCGTCAACGGTGATCTGATACGATTTCTCATCATCGGGTGGTTTGACGAATCCTCGAATCAGTTTGTCGATGCGTTCGGCAGAAGTGTTGCGAATCCGATAAACCTCCGTCTTCTGGCCCAACGAGACGTCGAGGCGCTCGAGCCACTGCTCGGCTCTCAAAACAAGATCCTTGTTCCCGGCGATCAGGATGCGTCTCCCCACCGGCTCGGCATACAACGTCACTCGGCCCGAGGCGCTCGCACCGCTGCTCGTCGATGGCCCCGCAGCGACGGAGAGAATCCCTTTCACCTGCTCGGAGAGCGTGGTCGCTGATTGGTTCCTCGCCTCGTAGATCAAGTAATCGCTCTGCCCAAAAGGTTGGTCAATCAGCTCAATCAGGTCGGCGATCGTTTGGACACTTGCCACATAGTCGGTGACGATCAAGGAGTTCGTTTCGGTCAGGGCGATCAAACCCGCGCTGTCACTGCTCATAAAGGGCTTGAGCACAATCGCGAGGGAATCGGCGCTCAAGTTTTTCACGACGAACACTTGCGTGACCACAGCTGCGGGGCCACTGCGACGAAGCACCTCGGGCGCATTCCCAGGTGTGGCGAACCGCGTCATGTCAGTCACCGCAACGATCCGCTTCCAACCGGGCAAATCGGAATCAACGATGGCTAAGCCCTCGGTCCGCAGGACACTACCCAGCAGAACGGGTAACGATGCCAAAGGGATTTCGTTGGGTGTGCGAATGGTCACGCGACGCGACGCGATCGACGCGTCGTACTCGAAATTCATTCCCAAGCGCTGAGAAAGGTATCCGACGAGCGCGTCGAGTTGCACGTCGCCCTGCAGGCTCATGCGGATCGTCCCTTCACCCGGTGTGGCTGGGGAAGTCGGAGTTGTTTGGGGAGGCAAGTCCTGGGGGCTCGTCAGAGGCGGTTCGACGTCCGCCGTGGGCCTGGGCAACGGTTCGGCGCCATCGGCTTCGACGACCTGCTGAGCCAAGATCTGCGAAGGGGCAAACGGTTCCCAATTCAGCCCACCCCAACCCCAAATCAACGCCAGGGCCCAAAGCACGTATCGCAGCGACGATTCAGTGGATGGCACGGCAATCCTTTTCCGAAACCCAAGCGGACACGCGTCGGTCAAGCGGCTTGAAGTACCGCGAATACGACCGTCAGGTCAAGAGACACGAGCGTTCGCGGCCGGGCACGTCGTGTGCCCGGCCCGTGGGTGCCCGGTCAAGGCATCAGTGCCATCAACCGGGGCGGGTAGCGGTTCAGCCCGTGGCCGCAAGCTGATTCCGCCGATGCCCACGCTTAGCGAACTCGCGGAAGAAGGACGCCCGAAGGCGGCCCAGTGAAAACAGCATACCCGCCAGAAACGTCGAGACCAGGGCTTGACACTAAACCTTCGCGACTTTTTTCTCAAGCGCTCACATGATTGACTGTAAGTGTCTATTTTTAATGTAGTTAGGTTGTTTCAAGTGGGCGTTCACCAAGCACCGAATCGGCCTATTTGCGTGAACAAATGCATACCCATTCGAGGTCTTGCCTGCCACTCGAATTGGCGGCCTGTCACTGAAGTGACCGATAAAAACGCTCGTATGACGAGACCATCGCGTCGATCCCATAGCCCGACTCCGCCAACGCTCGATTGCCGCGTCCCAATGCAGCGGATTCTTGAGGGTGGTCCCAATGCCACCGAATCAATGTCGCGAGACTCAGCGGATCCTCGGGTGAGCAAGTCTGTTGACCGGCACCGCAGCCGAGTAGTTCTTCCACTCCCTCAACTCGCGTGGCTGCGACCGGTCGCCCCGCCGCCATGGCCTCGAGTATCACGTTGGGCATCCCCTCGTACCGGCTCGCGAGCACCAGCAGGCGACAGCTCTTTATCAGCGAAAGCGCATCGGCTCTCCATCCCATCCAGTGCAAACGACGCGCGTGATCGCTCGCGCAGAGCGACTCAACCCATCGCCGCTGGGGACCATCACCCACGATCACACAGCGGATCCGAGGATCGTGAGTAAAAACCTGACGCATGGCTTTGATCAATGTGTCCAGCCCCTTTTGACGATCGAGCCGCCCGACCATCAGCAGCACGTCATCGGACGCGACCTCGGCGCCAAGCAATTCGCGCCAATCGACCTTCGGCAACGCATCGACTTTCGCGACATCGATCGCGTTGGGGATCACGACGAGGGGCGGTAAACCCTGTCCAAGCGACCGTTCGGCAAATCGCCGCACCGACTGGCTGACGCAGACAATGCCCTTCATCCGCCGCGCCGCCATTCCCTCGGCCCATAACCGCAGAGCACGCTTCTCGGCCACTCGAATGCCGCCGACCACGCTTCGCACTTTTGCCCGCGGACCGGCCAATGACGCTACCACGTTGGCGTGAAACAGCATCGATTGCAAGACATCGGGCCGATCATGGGTTAACCATTCAGCCAATCGCTTTGTCGCGGTCCAAAATTGTCGGGGCGAACCGCAATTCGCCGAAAAAACCTCGATCGAAGCGGCGCGAAGCCGATCGACCAACGCGGTTTGCGGGCCGCAAGAAGGTAGCGGTGCGATCGAGGCGACGCGAACCCGCATCCCACGACGATCCAGGCCGATCGCGAGATCAGTCAGGCAGCGTTCCGCACCACCGACGTTTAGCTCGGTAATCAGCAGATCGATTCGCAAACGTGCCGCCGCGTAAGAAAATGGTTTACGTTGATGACGTCGCGAAAAGAGGACCTTCCGCGGACTCACGAACCTCGACGGCACCGCGCGTGGCAATCGACCTTTCGCAACACAGCATACGATACAACGTCGGTACGAGCACCAACGCCAAGAGCGTTGCCCCGATCACACCCCCGGCAATCGCTACGGCTAGCGGAGGCCAAAATTTGCCGCCATCCCAAATCAGTGGCGAGAAACCTGCGACGGTCGTTAGCGTCGTCGCTACCACGTGACGTGTGCATCCGGATATCGTCGCGACGATCGCGTCATCCGATGTGGCCGCACGGCCATGATGCTCCTGGAGTGCCGCCAGCACAACGATCGAGTCGTTGATAGCGACACCGATCAGTCCCATGATTCCGATGATTGCCATGAAACCGAACGGGTAACCACCT
>JBGTCJ010000575.1:0-13212 GCA_041748895.1 Pirellulaceae bacterium | reverse complement strand
TTGACGTCGCCCAGCCCGGGGAGCTTGGGCGTGTGGTATTCGTTTGGGTGGGCCAGGATACCGACTTGGTCGAGCCGCTCGCGGTCGACGCGGACATCCTTCGCGTGAACATGAAAGATCCGCGTGGCAAATTCTCGCATTGGCGCGAGATAATCCATCTGTTGGAAAACCATGTGGGAGGGGTCGTAATTGAGTCCGAAGTGCGAGCTGGGGATCGCATCGAACATCCTTCGCCAAATCGCGGGGCTGTGAGCCAGGTTCTTCCCTCCGGGCCACTCATCGGCGGAGAAAAACATCGGGCAATTTTCGATCCCCACCCTGACGTCGCGATCCTCGGCAAACTCGATCAGCGGCTTCCACGTCTCGAGGAATCGCGGCCAGTTGTCGTCGATCGAACGCGTCCAGTCTCGGCCTACGAATGTAGTGCATCGTCCGACGCCCAAATCCGCCGCCGCAGCGATGACGTTTCGCAAATGACCGATGGCTTGCTCTGCCTCACCGGTCTTGGGTGAAAGGACGTTCGGGTAGTAGCCCAAACCGCTGATCGACACCCCATGCTTCTCGGTCAGCTCCCGCACGCTCGCCACCGAGCGGGCGTCAAGCTGATCGACATTCACGTGAGTGACGCCCGCGTACCGACGCTCCGCCTTCCCGAGGGGCCAACACATCAACTCAACGCATTGAAATCCTAGTTCGCGCGCGGTCGCCAAAACCTCATCGAGCGAAAGCTCGGGGAAAATCGCACTGACGAAACCGAGTTGCATCATTCATATCTCCGAGGTTCATCGACCGGCGACGCAGCGTCGTTTGATTTTTCCACGGGGAAATTCGCCGTGTCATTCAAAATCTCCAACGTTCACCCACCGGCGTTCACGATGGCTTTTTAAAATCGCTTCGCAGATTTCGATTTCCCGGTGCCCATCCGCGAACGTCGGAAAAGCGGCCGAAGCAGAGAAATCGCCTCGCTCGAGGTACCCGTAGAAATCACGAAAGAGTTGCTTGAACGTATCGGGAAAACCTTCATTGTGGCCACCCGGGTAAGAGCTAAATGCGGATGCGCGCGGACTCAGTAGCGCCGGGTCGCGCACGAGATACTGATTGGCTTGACCGCGGTGACCGATCCAGAGCTCGTTGGGGGCCTCGCTGCACCATGCGAGCGCCTCGATGGAGCCAGCCAACTCGAACTGCAAACGGTTCTTCCTTCCGGCCGTCACCTGAGAAACCGATAGGGCTCCCCGGCCTCCGCCGGCAAAGCGAAAGAGAATGCTGCCAGCGTCTTCGGTATCGATCACGGCCAACGATGTCTCGGCCCCCTGCGGAGCTTTTCCAGTGAACGTTTCGGCACCGCCCAATGGTCGATTCCGTAACGGAAAGACGGTCTGCAGATCGGCGCAAACCGATTCGATGCGTTGCCCCGTGACGTAACCGATCAGATCGAGCCAGTGTGTGCCGATGTCCGCGACCGCCCGTAGCTCGCCACCCTCATCCGCCAATACCCGCCAATTGAAGTCCGATTGGTGAAACAACCAATCCTGAGTGTAACTGCCGGTGACGTGAAAAATCTCGCCAACACTTCCCGATGCCACCCGCTCGGCCGCTTCGATGCAAAGTGGGTAGTAGCGAATGTTGTAATTGACGGCCGCCGCCAAACCAGAGCGAGCAGCGAGCTCAACCAACGCGGAAGACTCGGCCGTGTCCATCGCCAGAGGCTTTTCGCAAACGACATGCTTTCCCGCGCGCAGCGCGCTAGCCGCTTGGTCGAAATGAAGCCGGTTGGGGGACGCGATATGCACCACGTCGACCTGCGGATCATCCAAGACTGCATCGAACGTTTCGTAAGCCTTCTCGAGCCCCAAGCGACTGGCGCAGGCTGTCGCCTTCGCCGCAGATGAACCCGCAATTCCGATCACGCGAACACCGGCGCGCACCAATCCCTCGACATGAACCGGACCGATGAATCCGGTACCCACCACGGCGGTAGTGAATCGATGCGAAGACAAAGACGCGACCTGAATCGGAATATTCGGGCAAGGGAGAGCGTAGAAAATAAGCGATACTCCCCGTTCAGGGAACTACTCGCTAGGACAGCGGACCGTACACAAGCAGGGGCGAGGCCAGTCCAGTGCCGGATGGGGTCGTTCCGACACGTCACCCATCGCGTGATGCTGCCGGTTGCTCAGCAGGGATTGCCCTGCCGTGCGGATCAGCCTCGGGAAACTGTGTCTCCCTTTCCAATTGATCTCGAACTCCGCGATCGGTGAAGTGTTCCAATCGCTCGGCCTGTCCATGAATGCGATGGGTAGGCAATCCAGCTTGATCCACCAGGTACTGCTCCCAAAGTCGGTGAGATCGAACGATCGAAGAGGCGCGGGCGCGTCCCGATGGGGTCAATCGATATCCGCCCTCGTGCTGGAGGATTGTTTTTCTTCTGACATTCCATCCCAGCAGAGCCGATGCTCTGACCGCCGAGAGTCGCAGCGCCGACGCGATGTCCGCTTTAGCGGCGGCAGGACCCTCGTTCGATTCCTCGTGTCGGTAAAGGTACGCGAGCAGATCGTCCTCGACCACTTGCCACGCCAGCGCGAGGTGTGCAGCCGCTTTGGCGATTAAGCCCCGCCTCGGTGCCAAAACCATCGCGGCGACAAACGCCACGCCGGTCATCACGGCCATCATCCCCGCGGTGGTCGTGCTGCCGAACCCGAATAGCCTTGGAAGCGTGATCGCCGCGATGTGTCCGGCTACGGCAGAGAGCGCCGCAATCAGCGCGCTCAGGACGACCATCGTGGACAGCCGATCGGTCAACAGCGAAGCCGTCGCTGCGGGTACGACCAACATGGCAACAACCAACAGATTGCCAACGCTCTCGAAACTCGCCACGGCCGTGATCGCCACTAGCGTCATCAACGCATAGTGCATCGCTCGGGCAGAAAATCCCGATGTGTCGGCAAGCGCTGGGTCAAACGACGTCAGACGAAGCTCCTTGAAAAACAACACGACGAACAAAAGGTTCACCAGCGTCACCGCAGCGAGCACCAGCACGACGCGCGGAATGAACACGGTGTGACCCACCAAGTCGCCTCCGACCGCAACGGTATCGAGTGGGGTCATCTCGATCGCCCCGTACAACACACACCCCGGGTCGAGGTCGACTTGATCGGCGGCGCGAACGATCATCACCAGCCCGAGCGCGAACAGCGAAGTGAAGACCACACCCATCGACGCTCCCTCGTCGACCTTTCCCCGATCGCGGATCCACTGCGTCAACAGCGCCGTCATGATGCCGACGATCACCGCCCCCACGAACATCGGCCAACTGCTGCGGCTCCCGGTGATCAGAAACGCCGCCGCCAATCCGGGTAGAACCGCGTGGCTGATCGCGTCGCCGAGCATGCTCATTCGACGGAGCACCAAGAAGTTGCCAACCAGCGACGCCGCCACCGCGCACAGCACACCCGCCGCGACAATCCATCCGTCAAGAACCCAAATCCACTCGAGCGGTTCATCCATTTTAGTGACCCTCGACCACGGTCGTCGCGGAGGGGCCGGCGGGTTCAAGGGTTGCGCCGATCTCGTGGGGACTCGGCATCACCGCACCGTCAGATTCCGACTTCTGAAGTAGGCGTTCGAGTTCCGCAATCATCGCGGGCTCGAGCACGTGTTCGATACGGTCAGCATCGCGATCAACCTTGGACGGGGCAACGTCGGCGTAGCTGATCAAAAATAGCTCCCACAATCGATGCTCGTGTGTCAATCGAGCCGCCTCAGCCCAACCGGCAGCGGTCAAAACAACCGTTTGCCCCTCGACCTCCAGAAGACCTTCGGCTTCACAATGTCTTAGCTCACGGCGCATCCTCCGGCCCGACCAACTGCGGGTTGCCTGCAAGTCGCTCAACAACACCCCCGCGTAAGGGTTGTACTGCGCAAGCTCGCGATCGAGCCTCCGCGGCGCGCCCTGTTCCAGACACTCGTAGATTCCTCGAAGCACGTGCCGTCGATCGAGGCGGCGAGCAAGTCTCGAACGCCGAATCATCGCAGTTACCAGACCATTCTCGCCGCCAAAAAAAAGGCTGAGCACGAAAAAGAACGTGGCAACCAAAACGATGACGGCGCCCGAGGGCAGGTGCGGAAAAATACCTGAAAGCTGAGCCCCGATCAAACAGCTCGTTGCACCCAGCAGCGCCGCGATCCAGGTCACCGTCAACATTCGCGACGACCAAAATCGAGCGGCTGCCGCCGGGATCACCAACAACGCGATGATCAGTACCAAACCGACGGCCTGCAACCCGACCATCGTAACGAGCACGACGACGGCCATCAGGACAGCATCGAGCAGCAGCGTCGGATAGCCAAGGGTGACCGCCATCGGTTGGTCGAAACAAAGCAGGACCAATTCCTTCCAGAGCAATCCGAGCGTTAGGATCGAAATCATGGCAACAGCCGCGATCAGCCACGCATCGGAAGCGATGATCGATGCGGTCTTGCCGAAAATAAACGATTCGAGCCCTGCCGCGTGCCCGGTCGTGGTTTTCTGAATCACCCCCAACAGCGACAAACCCGCACCAAAAAAGACCGACAGCACCATCGCCATCGCCGCGTCCTCCTTGATTTTAGTCCAGCGGTGAATCATGAGGATCGCGCCCATCCCCATCAGCCCAGTTGCGGCGGCCCCGAAAAGCAGCACTCCGAGCGATTTTCCGTCCAGCCTAAATAGCGGCGCGATCAGAAACGCCAGCGCGATCCCCGGTAGCGCCGCGTGGCTGAGTGCATCGCCCATCAAGGCGCGCTTCCGCAGCAACATGAAAGAACCGATCAACCCCGACGCGACGCCAAGCATTGTCGTCGCCAGGACCACGATCCGTGTGTTATAGTCGCTGAGCGAAACGACCCGCAGAATCGTCTCCGCAAGAGTCGCCTCCCCCCCTTCGATCACCGTCGACGCGATCAAGTCTGCGGTCCCTCCGCCGTGGTACCAATTGCCCTCGATCCCAGACCCCGTCGCCTCATCGCCTCGGTCGCCTGATCGAGCAACGTCAATCGCCCGCCGTAGGTCTTCTGGAGATTGTCCTGAGTGAAAACCTCCTCCGTTGGTCCCGCGGCAACCACTCGCATGTTTAGCAAAATGACGTGGTCAAAGTAGTCGGGAACGGTCTGAAGGTCGTGATGGATGACGACGGCCGTCTTTCCCTGATCCTTCATCTGCCGAAGCAACTCGACGATCGCTTGCTCGGTCGCTGCATCGACCGCCGCGAACGGTTCATCCATGAGGTACAGGTCCGCATTCTGGACAAGTGCCCTGGCAAGAAAAGTCCGCTGCTGCTGCCCACCCGAAAGTTGGCTGATCTGTCGATCGCCGAACTCACCGATACCCACCCGATCGAGCGCCTCGGCCGCGCGATCCAAGTGCCGCTGTCGCACAGGTCGGCACCATCCGATCTCGCGATACATTCCCATCGCGACGACCTCGATCGCGCTGACCGGAAAGTCCCAATCGACGCTCTCGCGTTGCGGCACATAGCCGACGCGATGGCGATTGTCGCGATACGAACCGCCGAAGAACCGAATTCTCCCCGAAGCCAACGGAACCAGGCCAAGACAGGCCTTGAGCAAGGTGCTTTTGCCGGCCCCGTTTGGACCAACGACCCCAACGAGCGTCCCGGGGGTGATCTCGAGTTCAACGTCCCAAATCACCGGTTTGCGATGATAAGCCACGGTTAGGTCCGTGACGCACAATGGTACCGCCAAGGGCGAGTTCACGATGAAATCTCACTGGTACGCGTCGAATCCTCGAGCTTACCGAGCATCCCTCGATGCGGCGCCGTTCCGCCAAGTGCCCGGGCGATCCTCGTCATGTTGTGGTCCATCATTCCGATATAAGTTCCTTCGTAACTGCCCGATGGTCCCATCGCGTCGGAGAAAAGTTCCCCGCCGATTTCGACGACGTGATCACGCGAGGCCGCACCTGCCACGATTGCCTCGATGCTCTTGCGCGGCACACTACTTTCAACAAATACCGCGGCGATCCTCTGCCGCACGAGCATATTGACCAGGTCGTTGACCCGCCGCAGTCCAGCCTCCGAATCCGTCGAAAGCCCCTGGACGCCCATTACCTCGAGCTGATAGGCACGACCAAAGTATCGAAAGGCGTCGTGCGACGTGATCAGTAGCCGGCGCGATGGATCGATCGAACCGATGACGCGCCGTCCATAGTCGTGCAATTGTTCGAGCTTCATCGCGTATTGATCCGCACCCCGCCTGAACGTCGCCGCACCGGCGGGATCGAGGCGGGTCAACTCACCTACAATTTCCGGTAAACAGCGCGACCAAAGGCCGACATCCATCCAAACATGTGGATCTGAACCCTCCTCACCTTCGCTCAACAGAAGCGATCGCGGCAAGGAGTCCGTGATCGCTCGGACGGGTCTCGTTCGACCGACTTTTCTGAAGGTATCGTCGAGCTTTCCCTCGAGCATCAACCCGCTGTAAAAGACCACGTCGGCCGAAAGGATCATCCGCACGTCGTCGCGAGTCGCTCGATAGAGATGGGGATCGACCCCTGCCCCCATCAACGGCCGAACGGTGACTCGATCACCTCCCACATGATGCACCAGATCAGCAACCATGCCGACCGAAGCGACGGCCTTGAGCGAACGATCGTGATCGCGTGCCAGGCGGACGTTCAGCGCCGCCGGTGTCTCGGACGCATCGTCAGCCCCATCACCGGGTGACGAGGATCGCGTGCAACCTGCCCAGAGCGTGGTGCCGATCCAGAGGCAAACGTCCCTTCGGGCGACGCGTGTGGGAATCTCGTTTCTCAATTCAGTTCGATCCTGCCGACTTGACGGCGTTGCGTAGCAAGGCCCGTGCCCGCCCGCTAGCCTTCGACCAATCCTCGGCCCTTGCCAGTGCCAAGATCTGATTGATCTCTTTTCGCTCCTGATCACTCAATTCCGCATCGCCGGCCACCAAGCGTTCGACCTCCTCGAGCCGTGCCATGTCCTCTCGATCGCAGACGCTGTAGAGCGCCGTGGCGATCCCGTAGGCACGTTCGCTCATGGGTGGTGTGGCACCGCGAACCCACCAATAAAGGAGTACCAAGGCCAGCGTAGCGGCAACCGTCGTGAGTGCGATGGGCATCGAGGTTGCGTGTCTCAAACGAGCGGGTGTCGGTTGACGCCCCATGATCAAAGCTTCTCCGTGTCGATGATCTCGCCCTCGGCGATGCTCGACAACTCAGCAAACGTCAATTGATTGATGCTCTCCGAGAAGAACCGCACCGAACCATCGCCCATGAGCACATTCCCGCCGCCGGGATGCTCCGACACCATCTGGCAGACATGCATCGCGGGATGATTGATCGGGTGAAGGATCGGCAACCCGGCGAGGTCGAACTCGCCACCGGACGGTCCGCTATGCACGAACATCAGTGTTGCGGCGGATTCGGCGGCGTTGACCGGCGTGACCCTCCGCGGGTGCGTGTGAGCGCCCGGCACGGCCCCGACCCAAGTTTTGTCGCTGTGAACCGACGAATGTTCGCCGACAAAAATCGTGTGCGTCGTCCCGTCGAGAATGTCGCGAAAGCCGACCTTCGAATTTCGATAAAAGGGGCCATCGGCGACCCGCGACGCGTCACCCGCCGACGCCACCACGCGAGTCGCACCGGTGTAAATATTCGAGAAAACTTCGACGCTCGTTTCGGAGCCCGACTCGTTCCAAAATGACTCCTGGCCGTGATTGACAACGTAATGAGCACGACCCAAGCGAATGATGCGGCCGTCGATCAGCAGGGGGTTTGCATTTTCGTCTTGAACCACAAACGGATCATCGCCTCCGGTCGCCGAAGGACAGAGAAAACTCGACAAACGAGCTTCAATCACCTCCGCATTGAGCGGGTCCCAGATCGGACGCTCGGAGCGAATTTGCTCGGCCACGGCGGTCTCTTCTAGGAACGGCAAAAGCATGGTTCCCCAACCCCATCCGGGACCGGCATCCCAAGTGACCGGATCGATCCGCAACGACGCAGGACCGCTGCCATCACGCGTCGGATGGGAGTAATATCCCGTTGGAAACTGATTGAACGCGGAGTGGTAATTGTGCATCGCCAATCCGATCTGCTTGACCCGATTGCCGCACTGCATCCGTCGCGCCGCCTCGCGCGCCGCCTGGACCGCCGGAAGAAGTAAACCGACCAACACCCCGATGATCGCGATCACCACCAATAACTCGACCAACGTAAACGCCGTTCGAGAATTCTGTATTCTGACGGGACCGACCACCATAGGGACTCCGAAACACGCGAGTGACACCGGACCCGAATACCGGTTGAACGCAAAAATTAGCACGTGCTAAGTTTTCTAGACCAAACTTTAGCCACTGCTAAATTTCTGTCAAGTCCGATTTGCGCAATCTTTTCCCACACCCCCGCCCATCATCCGACGAGCGACTCCACGAATGGCCGAATCGCAACCGATCAAGCGGCGACACCGAAAGACTCGGGCGGACCACGCCTCCGAGGTTGCGGAGGATTATGTCGAGGCGATCGCCGATATCGCCCAGACAAAGGGGGTTTGCCGCGCCGTCGATCTGGCAACTCGTTTCGGCGTTACCGGCGTCACCGTCAATCGCACGATCGCGCGTCTGGTTCGAGACGGGTTGGCGACGACCGAACCCTACGCACCTATCCGGTTGACCACGACAGGCCAGCGGTTAGCGACCCGGTCACGGCAGCGGCACGAAATCGTTCTGCAATTCCTCGTCGCGCTCGGAGTTAGCCGATCGACCGCGGAAATCGACGCCGAGGGGATCGAACACCATGTCAGTCCTGAAACGCTCAAGTGCTTCAAAAGCTTCACCGACTCGGCGGGGAAGCCGTGAACGCATCCGCGAAGATCCCAATAGCCGCGCAGGGCTGACGGGATCGCGTGGGGAGATTCACCAGCCCAGGACGTAGGCGAACACCAGGGGCGCGCATATGGTGGCGTCGCTCTGAACCATAAACTTGGGCGCCTCTGGCAGCAGTTTGTGCCAGGTCACCTTTTCGTTTGGCACCGCGCCGCTATACCCGCCGTAACTGGTCACCGCATCACTGATTTGGCAAAAGTAGGACCAAAGGGGCACCTTGAGTTTGAGGTCCTGAACCAGCAGCGGAACCACGCAAATGGGAAAGTCACCCGCGATGCCGCCGCCAATCTGGAAGAACCCGATGGGCGAATCGGCGCACGTTTCGGTGTACCATCGGATCAGTTGCTCCATCTGAGCCGTTCCACCGGCGACAGCGTGATGGGACTTCACCGATCCGTCATAAACTCTCGCGGCAAAAATATTTCCCAGGCTCGAGTCCTCGAATCCTGGCACGATGACGGGGATCCCCGCGTCCTTCGCTGCCGCCAACCAACTGTCTTCGCGAGGCACCTGATAGAAGTCCATCAAATCCTCATCGTCGAGCAACATGAACATGTATTCGGCCGGCGTATGCGAGCGCCCCTCCTCGGCCGCTTCCCGCCACAGTTTGACGATTCTCGCCTCAATATTCCGCAGGACGGTCTCCGGTATGCAAGTATCGGTCACGCGATTGAAGCCCGCGTCGCGGAGCTTGACCTCATCCTCGATCGAAAGTGCTCGCCAATCCTGGACGATTCGATATTCATTGTGGGCGACCAAGTTGAAGACGTCTTCCTCAAGGTTGGCAGCCGTGCAGGTGATCGCGTGAACCTTGTCCTGGCGTATCATCTCGGCTAACGAAACCCCAATCTCCCCGGTGCTCATCGCTCCTGCAAGCGTCACCATCATCTTGCCGCCGTGCTCGGGCGAAACGAATTGACGAAAGGATTCGGCCGCATCGAGCAACTCGCGGGAATTGAAATGCCGATAGTGCTGCCGCATGAAGGCGGCCACACCCGATGCCTGGTCACCATAAGCCGCACGTCGATTGACGGCCAACGGTTGATGCGCGACGCCGGCGGACGATTTCGTGTGGCTCATGTTGCGGGCTCGCTTTGTTAACGGGAATCGTGGATGGCTGTCGTCAAAAACGGTTCGATGAATCAGACAAATCTTCCCATCATCCAAAGGATCGCGAAGATGATCCCCATGAAAGCCGTGATCCAATAGGCCGTATAAAACGCGTGCGTGACCACCAGCCGCATGTCCTCATGCCGGGTACCGCCATAGACGAGACTGATGGCAACGACCAAGGGGATGTAGTAGAGCAGGTAGGTGGATGAAATCGAAAGCATGGGGAGTTCCAAATTTCAATCAACAAGCGGTGGGATTTCGTTGGCAATTATGAAGGTGCGAGCGACGTCGCGTCGAACAGGATCACTACGCCGTTGAGGGAGACTCCGCCAGATTCGGCTGCGTCGCTTCGTCCTGCCGCCGCTTCCGCCCGCTGATCGGGATCCCCAAGGGACCCGAGTAGGCGTCGTAGATCACCAGAATATTCAACAATCCAGCGATCATCGTGTACCACGTTCCCATCTCGTATCCCGCGCCGTAGCGGGCGAACCAGGCAGAAACCTGGTCGGTATTGTCTTCGAACACCGGACGATGTGGCGGCGACATGAATCCGCCCCAAAGCGGATCGTAATCATCACGTGTCCAACCGGTGCGAGGGTCCATGAAACGGTTCATGCGGTTGGTCTGGATCAAGGCCGGCAGCGCGGCCGCGCCAACACCAGCCTGCAAAAAGTAATGCCAACGCTTGTCGCCCGGCTGCCACGACGCATACACGACGTGATATCCCCCGAGCGAAAAGCCGATCATCCAAGTCAACAAAATGCAGACTAGGTAAAGGGTCCCTTTAGCGTGTCGCCCTTGATAGAAATGCCCGCCTCCGGGAATCAACCAGGCCAAAAAAGCCGCCAAAGGACGATTTTTCAGGTCGACCAGGCGCTCGTCGACTTCAATCAGGCTGTCGCGGTCTGCGGGCATGACGATGGGTAAACTCAGCGTGGGGCCTGGAAACGAATCACGGTCGTCCAGCGGCACGGGGGTGCCAGCTTGGATCCGCTCGGGCAGTGCCCCGGTATTCTGGACCAATTCGGGGCGGACCGATAGGCCGATAGCGACACAACTCCCACGCGTGTGGCAGCCGCAGGGGTGGGCGTGGAGATCGGCAAGCGCAACGCTACCATTTAACGCAACTTTGCCGGTTTTGGCTGCAACGACACCCGAGCAGCGCCAGCCGCAATTAGGTCGCCCGAACTGCCGATTTCATCTCTGGGATAGAGACGTTCTTTGGCCAATGGCCCGCCGCCGCCGTGCGACGCACTCACGAAGGTTCACGGAGGAACCGACACCATGCGAATCCTGCCATTTGTGTTAGCGACAGGCGTTGCCAGCTTGGCGCTCTGGGCTCAGCCGCTCTCGGCGGGTGGTTTCCACGCGATGGGCGAACGGATCGTTAGCTCTCAGGTCATCAGCGACACGGCCATCGACGGCGGGGTTGAAACCGGCGGCACTTCCACAGGCGGTACCTTCGTGGGAGACCTTGGCGGCATCGCCGGATGCCTCCCGAGGACCTATGGATACCCGGACCTGTTCTACAACTATTACACGCAGGGCAATTGCAACAGCACCAACGCCCAAATGTACATAGCCCCGGTACCGGTTCCGCCCAACGTCGGCCACACGTTCTACACTTATCAGCCGTTCATGCCGCACGAGATGCTCTACTGGCACAAAGACCGATTCCACAACTACTACGACGGCGGCCGTGGAATGAATCACACCAAGGTCCACTATTACGCCCCGCCGGTCCGGCAGGCCGCAAGCAACGTTTACTGGAATTACCTTCGAATCCCTCGTTGATGCCGAAGCACCAACGGGTTCCGACCCGGGGTCTTTCAGACCCGTTTATCCCTCGCCCCAAACCGATTGCTCAGGCCGAATATGAAACGCATCGCTCTCATTGTGCTCGTTGCCATAGCCTCGGCCGCCGGCGTCGAGGTTCAAGGCGGAGACCCCCACGCCTACACCCAACTTTGGTCGATGCGAGAGGCGGCGCGTCGCCCTTGGCATGGCAACCACTACTACCTGCCCTACGGGCAACCCACGGCTTTGGTTGTCCCACCGACGGCTCACATGCGGCAGACCTACTCGTGGGGCGTAAGCCAAAACTTGATGTACCCCATCCATCACCAATACGGTCGCAATGCCAGCAGCCCCGGGGCCCTACCCCACGGCAGTTTCCAGGCGACTCCGCACTGGCCCAGCCACACCGATCAGTTCGGTGTCTATTACGTCCGCGGACCGTGGTGATCCGCAAAATGGGCCAACGCAAGGTCGCGGCGTAATCATCGAACGTCACCCAACTTCGGCATAAACACCAGCGTTTCGCTCCGGGTAGCTCTCGTAAATGTGCTCGAAGAGCGCGGAGCATTTTTGCGCGAACAGGGGGCGGTCGTAGGCAGTTGGCAGCGTGTCCAGCGTGTCCTCAATGGCTAGCTTCAATGTGGATCGTGCCGCCGACTTCTGCCGCCAGTTGAGTACCAGTAGTCGCTTCATCCGTGAGAGCAACTCCTTAGCTACCTTCTTGACCTCGTCGCGCTCGGCAGTCGTCAACTCGGGTGCTGGACGTGTAAGGATGTCGAAGATGACGAGTTCTTCTTCGCTAAGGTGTTCGCGAACATGGCGTTCTTGTTCGGCATTAAGGCTGTTGGACAACTTCAACAGTTCCTCGAAAAGCTGTTCGATGTTCCGGCTGCCGTTGTTGTAGCTCTCGATCAGCGCCTCGAACTTGTCGGCAAAGTCGGCGCGCGTTCGGTTCAATCGCACGAGCTTCGCAAGCTTGGCCGCGATCGCTGCCTTCAGCGCTTCGAGGTCGGTGTTCTTGTGTTTCGACTCCTTGAATCGCTGCGCCAATGCCTCGAAATTGATCTTTGAGAGATCGATGGGTGGTGGGCCTGACTCGCTGATCGTCAGGCCGGTGATCGATTCATCGAGCAGTCCGCCGATCTGCTGCAAGATCGTTGCGATGTCCGGCGGGTTGGGGCTCAGCTTGGCACGGATCGCCGCTGCCAGCATAGCGATGCCGGAGACTCGCTCCGAGAATTCGATGGCCGCTGTGTCAGGCTTCACCGCGCGATAAAGCGTGCCGACGAACTTGTCGTGGCCAAAGAACTCACGGCGTACGGTGTCAGGGCCAATCAACGCATTGATCGCGTTCTCAACGGCTGCTAACCGGTCGAAGCCAGTGAGCGGCAAAGCCTCCATCTC
>JBGTCJ010000574.1:0-2147 GCA_041748895.1 Pirellulaceae bacterium | reverse complement strand
TTCGCCATCGCCGCGACGCGATACGTCCGCCCACGAATCGCCACACCTTGATGGATCACCTTGCGAAATGCGTCGGTCGTCATGATCGCGGTGGACGCTCGTGTGAACGCCTCTTCGTCGTCGGCTAGGGAGTCCACGGCGGCATCGATTCCTATGCGAATTTTATCCATCGGAAGTGGGCGTCCAATGATCCCGGTGCTCATGACGAGCACGTCGGTTGGCTGACACCCCAGCCTTTCCGCCACCAAGCGCGTCATTTCCACGGCGTCGCGGTCACCCTGAGCGCCGGTACACGCATTCGCGTTGCCGCTGTTGATCACGACTGCCCGAGTGGTCGTCGCCGGGGTGCGGCGGCGACAAAGCTGCACCGGAGCCGCCACGATTTGATTGGTCGTGTAGACTCCAGCCGAGGTCAGCGGCTGATCACCAACGATTAAGCTCAAATCGGGCTTTCCGCTCGACTTGATGCCGCAGGTTACGCCAGCGAAGCGAAATCCATTGGGCAGAGGCGAACTGGGCATCGGAGATCTAACTTAGAGGAATAGAGAGAAATGGCCCACGAAAAACGTTACCACGGTGACCATCGTTTCCCCTTGTCGGTTCATGAACAATGCGGTGTCGAGGGGGAATCGAGTCTGGTCGGTGATCGCCGTTGGGGTAAACTCCGTTATGACACAATCTGCTGAAGCTGCCAGCGGCCATCGCGCCGACGCGATGGATGCCGTATCGACCGAGCGGCTGACCAAGCGCTATGGCGGCTTCGTGGCGCTGAGTGAATTGACCCTGCGGGTACCTCGTGGTCAGATTTTTGGGTTACTGGGCCCCAACGGCGCTGGCAAAACCACGCTCATTCGGACGCTATTGGGGTACGTGCACCGAAGTTCCGGCGTCGCCCGGGTGATGGGATTGGATCCGGCGGTCGACTCGGTCGCCGTACGCGCCAAAACGTCGTATCTCCCGGGAGACGCTCGGCTTCCACGGAACATGCGTGGGGCGGCGGTGCTGAAATTTTTCGCCGACATTCAGCCAGAAGGGGACCTTCGCCGCGGCTTGCAAGTGGCAGAACGTTTGGACCTTGACCTGAAGCGGCATGTCGGGTTCATGTCGACGGGCATGAGACAGAAACTGGCGATCGCCGCCGTGATGGGTTCGCGCGCTCCGCTATTGATACTCGATGAGCCCACCGCCAATCTCGATCCGACCGTGCGGGGGCAGGTTCTGGCGATGGTCACTGAAGCCAAACACGAAGGGCGAACGGTCGTGTTTTCCTCCCACGTACTCTCCGAGATCGAAGACGTTTGCGATTCCGCGGCGTTCCTCAAGCAGGGGCGTCTGGCGCTCGTTCAGTCGATTCCGGCGCTCAGACAGCGGCATCGCATCGTCGCCTTCGAAGCTTCCGATCGGTGGTCGCGGGTCGAGCGACCCGATCCGCCTGTTTCCCTAGCCGGTCAAATCACTGCGATTCGCGTCCACAATGGCCAATGGGTGATCGACACCCAGGGTGATCTCGCACCTCTGCTTCCATGGTTCCAAACGCTCGATCTGAAAAATCTTCGAATCGAAGCCTTCGGCCTTCGCGCGGTCTACGATTCGATCCACTGCGATACGCAGTTGCCGATCGCGCTCAGTGACGCCCAAGCGAACCCCTCCACAAATGCCGCGAGAGAAAGCGCGCAGACGGCCGAAGCGGACGATTCGACCGATGACCGCGTGCGATTCGGGAATCCGCAGGGGGCGGCTTCGTGATTCACCACGTTTTGGTCCGCAAATACGTGGGGCAGGCGATGCTGCTCTGGGCAGCCTGCGGCGCCACCTTGTTCGCCTTCGGATGGGTTCGCGTCTGGGTATCGAGCCTGATCGACATGGGACAATTCAAGACGGTGTTGGATCAATTCCGTGACTTCGAACGGTTTGCCCCGATCGGTTTTGATTCCCTCTTCACTCACACGGGCCGGGTGGGGATGACGTTTGACGAACCGATCGTGATCCTGTGTGTGGTGGTCTGGTGCGTCGCCCGCGGGTCCGACATTGTCAGCGGCGAGCTAGGTCGCGGAACGCTCGAGATGTTGTTGGCCCAACCGATCTCGCGGACTGGCCTACTGATGTCGGGCAGTCTCGTATCGGTCACGGGCCTCGGTGGTCTCGTC
>JBGTCJ010000573.1:0-7781 GCA_041748895.1 Pirellulaceae bacterium | reverse complement strand
CAGACGTCGATACCCAACAGGGGCGCCTTGCCCATCGACAACGGATTGTCCTGGTTGGCGGTCGCAACCACGCTCATCTTCCCATCTTCAACGACCAGCCATGCCCAGCCGCTGCCGAATTGTCCCAGCGCGGCGTTGGTAAACGCGGTCTGAAACGCCTCAAAACTTCCGAATGCCGAATCGATCGCTTGGCCAACCGCTCCGCGACTCTTCTTCCCTCCCCCTGGAGTCATCATTTGCCAAAACAGCGAGTGATTGAGGTGTCCACCGCCATGATTACGAACGGCCGTGCGAATCGACTCGGGGACTTTGTCGAGGCTGGCGATTAACGAGGGTAGTGGCATCGTCTGAAGATCGCTTTGGTCCGCCAACGCCTCGTTGAGTTTGGTGATGTATGCCTGGTGGTGCTTGCCATGGTGAATTTCCATGGTTTTGGTATCGATAAACGGCTCTAGTGCATCCAGGCCGTAAGGCAGGTCGGGCAGGGTAGCTGCCGCTGCCGCCGCGGAGCCTTGAAGTCCGGGAAGCACGGAAGCCACACCGGCAGCACCGGCCAGCGCGAGCCATCGGCGGCGGTTAAAATCCGTTGAGATGCGATGGTTAGGTTTTGTGGTCATCATGGTCGTCGATTCCTGGGAGTCGGGGTGCAAACAAAGGGCGGCTCATTGTACCAGCCTGGGCGCGTCAACGTGCGAGCGATTGTGTATGCTCTGCGGCGCCTTGCGATCGCCCCGTCCCTCTCGGATCTGTGGAATGACCTGGTTTGTAGTACTCGGCGTTCTGGTCGGGCACTTTGCGCTTCACCTCACCCTTTTCAACCGCCTCAACGCGACGGGGATGAGCCGCCCGCTGATCAAACGACTCGAAAAGGGCTTGGTCGCCAGCGCGGTTCTGGTCCCGTTGGCATGGATGCTTCTGTACGGGGGGCGGATCGCAGAAGTTACCGGCGACCGATCGATGCTCGATCCGGTCACTGCTGCCTACGGTTGGTTGTGTTTGACGTGCGTCGTCGTCCTTACGGGGCCATGGTTGATTCACCGACCGATCTTTGGCCGTGACCGAGCGGCGGCGACTCGCCAATCGACGAGAGTCGATGTGGCGAGCACCTTATCGCAACCGCTTGCTTTGACCCGAAAGTGTCGATGGGCGAGCCGGATTCCTGGAAACCAGATTTTCTCCCTCTCGGTCGAGGAAATCGAACTGGCCGTGATCGGTTTGCCCGCGCCGCTCGATGGTTGGCGATTGGCCCACCTCAGCGACGTGCACTTCACCGGACAAATCTCTCCGGAATTCACGCGTTACGTGGTTGATGCTGCCAACGCATGGGCCCCGGATGCGTTTATGTTGACGGGTGATGTCGTCGATTTCCAGTCGTGTATCGAGTGGATCCGACCGACGTTGGGTCGCGCCGTCGCGTCAGATGGGTGCTTTTTCGTGCTGGGTAATCACGACACCCGCGTGGCGGACCCGGACGAGGTGCGACGCGCGCTCGAAGCGTGCGGGTGGTGCAACGTCGGTGGCCGTTCGCTCGATCTGACCATCCGAAATGTCGGGGTTCGGATCTTGGGAAACGAACTACCGTGGTTCCCCGCGGTCTCCACCGAGCGGTTGGCGGCGCCTCGTGACGATGGTCGTGCAACGGCTTTTCGAGTCTTGCTCAGCCACAGCCCCGATCAACTCAGTTGGGCCAGGCGGCACGGCGTTGAGTTCATGCTCGCCGGCCACACTCACGGCGGACAGGGACGGTTGCCGCTGATCGGCCCACTGCTCACGCCTAGCTGGCACGGTAGCCGCTTTTCGTCGGGTGACTTCTTCCTCGCTCCGACGACGCTTCACGTCTCTCGCGGGCTAAGCGGGGTCCATTTGCTGCGAATCAATTGTCCACCCGAACTCTCGCTGATCACGCTCCGTCAAGGTTAAACGCATGCCTCGCCGGCCGGAACGCGACCATCCTTACGGCGCGAACCGATTAAAATTTGTCTCCAATTTTTGCACTCCTGCGACGAATATCTGACAACCGTTGGGCGCCTTCCGTGCCGTCAACTCACTTTTTGATCGCCAACCGAGTCAAGCAATGCGTGAGGAGGAATCGGTCACTGCTGAGTCCGACGCGGCTTGGCCAGCGTGGATTGGCCGTCTCTGCGGTGGGCTGCGTTGGCTCTGGCAATGGTTGTCATTGGTTACGATTCTGGCCGTGATGGCCGCGATCCCGGTGATCCAGCTGATCGCTTTCGGTTATCTTCTCGATCTAGCCGGACGATTGGCACGGGGTGGTCGGCTCAGCGAGACGAACCGATGGATGCCTCTCGCCGGTCGGCTTGGCCTGGCTGCCTTGGCGATCTTTGTCGTCGCCCAGCCCGTCCGCCTGCTGGTTCACTGGGCCACGGTCGCCGAGCTGATTTCGCCGGGTTCACCCTCGGCGGCCAATCTTCGCGTGGGCGCGCTTCTGGTTGCGGTAGCGGGACTGCTGCACCTTATCTGGGCGTGGGCTCGCGGCGGACTTTGGTGGCACTACCTTTGGCCACAACCACGGCGGTGGATGTCTCAGGGGTGGCGGCTCGAGACATGGCTTTCGGCATCGGATCGGGCTTTCGAGACGCTCCGATCGCTTGAGCTCGGGCGGCTCTTTTGGATCGGACTTCGCGGCGCGATCGGGACTCTGGTTTGGCTGTTGCCGGCGACGATCATCATTGTCGCCAATCGGGGTGGAAGCGGGAGCGGCGCCGGCTTCCTAGGTGCCCTGGCACTGCTCGCACTGGGCTTATCGCTGCTGTACCTGCCGATGCTGCAGGCGAACTTTGCCGCCGAAAATCGGCTCCGAGCGATGTTCGACGTGGCGACCATTCGAAGTGACTTTCGCAGGGCCCCATGGTCGTGGTGGGCCGCGATGGTGGTCACATTGGTCGTGCTGCCGATCCCGCTATACCTGCTCAAAATCGAACCGCCTCCACCTCAGTTGCTTTGGATGCCGACGTGGTTTTTCATTGCCTTGGCATTGCCCGCGAGGGCCGCGTGCGGGCTGGCGATCGGTCGCGCGCGTCGCTCGCCACTGCCCCACGGGGCACTCTCACGCGTGAGTCGATGGACGGCGAGAGTCTTGATGGTGCCCGTCGTAGGGACCTACTTGACTGTCGTCTACCTATCCCAGTACGTCGCGTGGGACGGGTTGCAAACTTGGGTGCAGCAACACGCGGTACTGGTCCCCGTCCCATTTGTCGGGCTTTGATCTGGCCGCGTATGATGAGGAGCTCGCGCCGCCGATCGCTCCGGTTCACTCAGCCTGGCAACCACGACCCCGAATCTCACGGCCCCGAATCGCCTCCACTCGTTCATGCCCACACGTAATCTCCAAATCATCATCGTCGCCCTTTTCATCGCCGTGATCTGCTACACCACGGCGCGACGGGCCCGGAAAGCGATCTTGGTCGGTGACGCGATCGATCTGGTCGATCGTTTTTTCGTGGATCCGGTCAATGACCAAGAACTGCTCGAAGCGGCAATGGAAGGGATCACCTCCCAGTTGGACGAGCACAGCGAGTACATCCCTGCCGCCTATTACGAGGCGTTTCAGGATGCGATCCACCAAGAGTTTGCGGGGATCGGGATCCTCGTCGACCAGCCTCAATCGGGGCAACCGGTTCGCGTCGTGACACCGTTGGTCGGATCCCCCGCGCTCCAAGCGGGACTCCTGCCGGGCGATGAAATCCTTCGCGTCGACGGGGAAGATGTATCGGAGATGGAGATACGAGACGTCAGCAACCGACTTCGCGGGCCGGTTGGAACGGTGGTGACTCTGACGATCCGCCGCGATGCGTTGGATGACCTCGAGGTGGGCAACTCCGCCGACGACCCCAAAACGGGCGTCGAGCGGTTGGTCGTCGTGAAACGCCAGAGCATCGCGATCGAGTCGGTCGTCGGTGATCATCGCACGAGCGACAATCGTTGGAGCTTTCGACTCGAGGACCATCCCGACATCGCCTACATCCGAATAACGAGCTTTGGCGATCGCACGGCGGGAGAACTTCGTCAGGCTTTGAGCCAACTCGATAATCAATTCGATTCATTGATCCTCGACGTTCGCAGCAATGCGGGTGGCCTGCTACTCTCGGCCGTCGAGGTGTGCGACGACTTCTTGGAAGAGGGTCGCGTGGTGACGATCCGCAAGCGCGGCGGTGAAATTGACTCGGAGTTCAACGCCAAACCGGGCCTGCTCGTTCGCCGAGATAAACCGATCGTGGTCTTGATCGACGGCAATTCCGCATCGGCCAGCGAAATCGTCGCTGCTTGCTTGCAGGATCATGGCCGCGCGAAAGTCATCGGCTCACGAAGTTACGGCAAAGGGACGGTGCAGAATGTGCTGCCACTGGATTACGGCCGCAGCGCTCTGAAACTGACGACGGCCCGGTATTACCGGCCCAATGGGAAGAATATTCACCGACTCGCAGATGCGGGCGATGGCGACGAATGGGGGGTCACCCCGGACGATGGCTTCGACGTCGCAGTGAGTGACGAGGACTTTCTTCGTGTCTGGCAGCGTTGGCAGGAATCGTCCTACCCGAGATTGGGGGGAAAACCCAACCGCACCGCTGGAAAGCGATCGGCAGAAGCAGTCATTGGAAAAGGAACGGCGAGCGACGACGGCTTGACGCCAACAGGCCCGCTGCCTGCCACCATCGATCCACCTTTGCTGAGGGCGATCGAGCACCTTCGCGGGATCAAGGCGAATCGGCCTGCAGTGCTGAGTGAAAAAACGGCCGCTTAACCGCCGATAGCCGATGAATTTCGTTGCTCCGGCACCCGGCGGCAACTATCATCTTCGAAGTCTGCAACTAATCTGATGCTCGATTCCACGCGCCACACCTATACCCATCGCGACGCAGGCCAGTTTCGCCTCTTGTCGCGAAGGGCGTACGATACTTAGCCCCTCAGCAAGGATTGACTTGAAATGCTTCGTAGTGTCTTGCTGCCATGTGCCCTTCTAGCTGTCGCTGCGTCCTCCACCCGCGCTACGGCGCAAAACCCTGTGCTCACAGAGGTCTACGGCCAAGGCGTTCACGCTTTTTTTGGCCGAGACTACCCCAAGGCCTACGAATATTTCACGACGGCCATTGACCAGGGGATTCAGGATCCTCGGGCGTATTATTTCCGCGGCCTGACTGCCAGCGCCACGGGCCGGGAGACGGAGGCCGAAGTCGATTACCAAGCCGGTGCGGAGATGGAGGCAAAAGGGAGTTTCGGCGGCAGCGTCGGGTACTCGCTTGCCCGAATTCAAGGTACTTGTCGGCTCGACATCGAAAGATTCCGGCGCGAGGCGAGGGTCAAATACGCCGCCGACGCAGCCGCCCGGTCCAGGGCCCGTTACGAACAATTGCAGCGGGATGGCGCTCCGGCAGCCAGTCGCGAGATGGCATCACCGCCACCCGCTCGGCGACCAACCCCGCCGCCGATCCCACCGGCCGCGGTGAATCCGTTCGCTGATGACGATGTCTTGGCTCCTGGGACTCCACAGGTGCAGGCGCGGGACGCGTTGGAAGGGACCATGACCGATCCGTTCGGTGCCGAGCCCGCTCCGGGAACCGCACCCGCCGGTCCCGCTACGGCGCCTCCCGCAGACGATCCTTTCGGCAGCCCCCCAGCGGATGATCCTTTCGGTACGCCGGCGCCCGGCACAGAATCGGATCCGTTTGCCGATCCTTTTGGATGAGAGTCAATCGAGTTCCGCCGGAGGGCTGAGACGCTCGACAACGGCACAACCACAGCTGTCGCTCCAAACATTGACGGCAGTTCGCGCCATGTCGAGCACCCGGTCGACTGCGAGAATAATGGCCTGCATCTCAATCGGCAGACCGACGGCTTGGAGGATGATCACCATCATCACCAGGCCCGCATGGGGAATGCCTGCGGCACCCACGCTCGCCAGCAATGCCGTGATGGCGACGATCACCTGAGCGGATAGAGGTAAATTCGCGCCGTTGTGAAGCTGAGCGATGAATAGAACGGCTACGACTTCGTAGAGCGCCGTCCCGTCCATGTTGACCGTCGCCCCCAGGGGGAGCACGAACGAGCCAGTTCGTTTGCTGATTCCCGCCCGCTTTTCGACGTTCGACATGGTCAACGGAAGCGTTCCGTTGCTGCTGGCGCTGCTGAATGCCATCAACAACGCGGGACTCATGGCGCGTGCGAATTCGCGCGGATTGACTTTGGCGACGAACCTTAGGATCAAGGGAAGCGTCACGCAGGCATGAAAGGCCAACGCGACGGCCACGGCGACGACGTACCAAGCGAGCGACTTGAAGACGTTGACGCCCTGCGTCGCCGTGACGTACGCCATCAAAAAAAACACGCCCAGTGGCGCGAGCTTGATGATCGCAGTGGTCATCGCCATCATGACGTCGCAACCTGTCTGCGCGGCGATTTGGAGCCGTCGCGCCGTATCGCCACCGATCCGCAGCGCGAAGATCGCGATCGCGATCGTGAAGGCGATGATCGACAAGAAATTGGGTTCCGCGAGCGCGGCCACCGGATTCGACGGAATCAGCGCTTCGAGTTGTTCGAACAGGATGGTTCCCAATCCGGGCGACTGGCCTTGAAGGGGCGCCACGGCGACACCACCCGCGGCAGCTCCCATACCGATAGCGCCCGCGCCGCGAAGGCCGGGGCGAATGACGTTCACGGCGAGAAGGCCAGTGAGAATCGCGAGGAAACTCGTAATCGCATAGTAGGCGAGAGTACGTGTGAACATTCCGCCGACGCCGGCCCGATCGCCCAACCCAAGAATCCCCGCTCCCAACGAGGTGATGATCAGTGGGACGGCGACCATCTGCAACATACGCAAGAAGAGGCTACCGACTCGCTTCAACCAGGCACCGGTCCAGAGGGCGACGCTTCCACCGTGCTGCGAGTAAATCTCAGCGGCGACCGGGGATTGACGCCGGAGTTCGTCGACCGATCGAAATGCTCCGTCCTTCACATCCGCCGGATCCACGACAAACGATTCCTCAAGCACACCGTCGCGGAAGAGGCGAATCTCGGCTCGTCCGGATGTGTCATCAATCTCGGCGACAGAAAGACCGCCGGGCAATCCATCGACGATGCGGACCGATCGAGAGCTGGCCGTCAGATTGAGCGTGACGCCGAGAATTGCACCGGCCAGCATTCCCCAAAAAATCTGCCAGTGCAGAGCAAGACGCATGGTTCCTCCAGCGCCGGACCTGCCGCAGCGTCGAGCGAAAGCGTTCCGCCCTCACTCCACGTCGGCCGCGTGCCCGATGTCAACGAATCCTCAGTTCCACCACCAACGATTTCCAGCTTTGACCGACTCGGGCAGGTCGACACGCAGCGGGCTCAACGCATCATCGGCCCTCTGATTCTGGACCACCTCGAATGCGTTGACATCCACGCCGCCCGACGCGCTGACGACCCAACCTGCGCGACCTCGGACGAAACTGCACTGAGGTTCGACACTGGCCGGGGTGGGCAACGAAACCGGTTGCAGGTCGACATCGCTCGAACCCATCAGGACGGTCAGGTCGCACCCGGCACGCTCGGCCAATCTTTCCTGGACAATCAGAGTCGCGATGACGCTGAGATCCATGCAGTTCCTCAAATCACCAAATACCGCTTGGCTCGAAGCCAATTCATCAAACCGCGATGTCATGGCGTCGGCCCATTTCTTCGCGATCGGATCGACCTCATTGGCCGCGACAGCCTTCCCGTCTTTGCCGATCAGATCGGTGTCGGTCAACGTTTTGACACCTTGGCCGGAGAGCTGCCACGCGAGC